>NZ_CP084475.1 GCF_020405225.1 Natrinema sp. DC36 | reverse complement strand
ATCCGTTCTATTCGTTACGTTCGTTTCACTCGTTCTGTTCACCGAGTAGAAGCCGACCAGCTCATCCTCAACCAGTTCGTTCCTCAGAATGCGTTCAATCCATTCGTTTTTCTAGTTCTGTTCGTTTTGCTCGTTGAATTCATTATAGTCGTTCCATGTGTTTCTAGGAGGGATCTGGACTACCTTCGAGACAAGTGGGGAGATCGTGCTTTATGGCCAGTCGAGTAAGAGTTTTAACTGTTACCGGATTATTGGTAACCACCAGATGTATGAGGTGCTCGACGACACGGCGGCACAGACTATCCTCGCCATCGAGAGTGGTGACTCCATCCACCGTGTCGCCCAACACCTCCACACGCCCTACGAGACAGTGAGACAGGCCGTCAATCGGCTGGAAGACGCAGGCTACATTTCCTATGACGACGGCCTCACTGTAGTCGACGAGCGCGTACGCGACGCAGCGCTCGATCTCGTCGCTGCCAGCGCCGGCGTCAGTCCACCCTCCATCGAGGAAACGTACGTCATCCCACAGTTCAGTGACTGGCCGTTCGCGTTCACACGGATCGACGCCGTCTACGTGTGGACTCAGGGCGGCTACCAGGTCGGTCGCGAGCCCGGCGACTATCCACTGTTCCTCGCTGTTCGTGAGCAGGACGTCGACGCCTGGGAGACATTTTTCGAGTGGTTCGACCTCCCGACCGCATTCGAACGACAGCCCCGAGACGAGTTGGACGGACCGCTGCAGATCGTCCTCGAGCCACGCAGGTCACTCGATATCGAGCACGTCGAAGGGTACCCGGTGATCCCGAGAGCAGAGACAATCGAGTATATGCGCGAGAACTACGCCCAGTTCCAGTCGGGGCTGGCGATGCTCGACCGGATGTACGAGGACCTCGACCTCAGCGTCACGTATCGAGAGACCGAACGGGCACAGCCATGAGCTTCAACAACCGAAGTGACACGCTCATCGAACTGCTCAAGGACCTCACTCAAGAGGGCCACGAGTACGTCCTTGTCGGCGGTTATGCTGTCTCAGCGTTCAATGCTCGCTTCTCCACGGACCTCGATATCGTCGTCGCACCGGACTCCAAGACTGACTTCGCCGAGTTCCTCGAATATCGGGACTTCAAGGAAACGGACAGCCACGCCAAAGAATGGTTCTACGACACCGAAGTAATCGAGTACGAGAAGCGGCTCACGCCGCACCAGCCGATCGGCTTCGATCTCCTGGTAAACGGACTCGGGTGTCGCCAGACGGAGGCACAGTGGTCGTTCGACTACCTGTACGACCACAGCCACCAACAGGAGGTGAGCGGAGGTACAGTGACGACGACGGCCAGAGTCATCGATGGGGCAGTCCTCGTCGCGGCAAAGCTTCACAGCGGCCGTGAAACAGACCTTCGAGATGTCCTGGCAGTGGCAGAAGAAATCGACCTTGACGCTGTCACACCTCACCTGCGGCGAGGGGACGACGATGCGCTCCGGGAGCAACTTGAGCGTGGACTGGAAATCTTAGAGAGCGACGAACTCAAACACGGTTTCCGGAGTGACTTCGGGGCCTCAGCTGTCTCAGAAGAAACGGTCACCGCTCTCCAAGAGTATCTGTCTGCACAGATTAACCACCTGAGCTGAAGCGGTCGGGACCCCCTTGATCGGAAGTGAAGATAGGGTCCTTCAGCGGTGTTTACAGTCAGTCAAAAATTGGAGGGGCGGTGTCAGTCGACCGTCGCTAACACACGGACATCCGTAGCTGAGTGTCGTTCCCGTTCAGTACGAGCACCATGCTCGCGGAGGAACTCATCAATACGGTCGGCAAGGGACTCCGCGTCCTCTCTATCAACGTGGACGATCAGCGTCGGATGTTCCTCGTCGCTGTTCTCAATCACGAGCGAGACATCCTTGAATTCGTCCGGCTGCCTATACGCCTCAAACTCATCGGCGACCTGGTTGGCCAGGTCGTCGAGTACCTCAATCGGTTCCTTTGTCATAGATTGTATTTCGGCTTTGGAAGGTTGTGCCATCGCGAGCGCGTGAAGAAAACGTGACGTGACTTTCAGAACCACCTCCATCAGACAAACGCGAACGGAGCCTTCTCACACCGATGGTTTACCGAGAAGAAGACCGATCCACAGAAGGGACAACAGGTTAGAGTGCTCACGGATCGCTATCGACAATGCTCGCAAACGCGACGTTCTCCTGAACTTGTTCGATTTCGACTGTTGGCTCGTCGCCGGGCTGAGCGCCGGGAACGATCACGACGTACCCCCGTTCGACTTTCGCAATACCGTCTCCTTGATCACCGACGGTTTCGATTGTCACGTCGCGCACTTCTCCCTCATCAACAGGAGGACCAGATGAATCATGGCTCGTGCTCCCCTGAGAGGCGGGATGCCGTGGGGCCTGTGGAGATGTTGATTCAGCTTCGGAGGAGGAATCAAGGAGAGCGATGCGGTACGTTTCATCACCGGTCAGCGCCCCGTGCTTGATCTCACTCGGAGGAATCTCGATGACGAAAGTGCCATCCTCCTCCTTAATTTTCGCAGTGAAAAGCGAACACAGGGAGTCTGATATTTCTACCATAACTGGGTTTGATACTGGATACAATTAATCGGTCTCTTTGAGAAGGAGCGAACTGGATCAGCTGTCCTCAGCTGGTTCTTCCCAAGGAATGTCTCGCTTATGGACTACAGCGAGCTTCGAGTCGTCATCATCTTCTATTGCACTGAGACCACGCTGGACGAGAGTGTGAACCTGTCCAGCAGACTCCGGGAACGAAAATTGGTCATCCTCCGCGTCAGCACGGAGTTCCAGATAATGGAGGTACAACCTGAACCTCGTATCTGCTCCGATAGGCCACCAAATCGTCCCTATCTTCTCATCTACCTGATTGTCCCAATGCTCTATGAGTTCACGGATATCGTCGACGAGCTCCTCCCCAGAGGTGCGAAGGCGGAGGGAGTATTCCCGATCCCGCTCCATCTCTTCGATTATATCCTGAAGGAAAGGCTCAGCCTCCAGGGCGGTAGGTGAGGTCTGATCCGCTTCTAGAAGGTGTTCTAACGCCCGAATTTCTTCACGCCGAGCGGCTACAGCGTATGCGACATTGTACTTGTCCTCGGGGAAGATTTCGTGCTGACTCGGTTGCTGTGCCTGAGGGACAGTATCCCCAGTGGATGAGCTAAATAAGGTCTCAAAGAGTCCCATACGCTTCGTCCGGAGGGGACCCATAAGTACTTCCTGTCATATCAGACGGCAATTCTGCCCGGCTGTGAACCGATTCACCTTGCCACTCGAAGAAGAAGAAGCGGATTATCTTTGTATCGACAGACAGCGATGGATATGGTAGCAACACGAGAGAGGGCCCTTAGCGAACGCGAGTTCGAACTACTGTTAGAAGGTGCTGGGCGAATAGATGATACACAACAGAGACTCGAAACACGAGCGGCCATTCTCCTTGGAGGCCGTCTTGGACTTAGACCAGGAGAAACAACACACTTGTCGAAATCGTGGGTTGACCTAGAGCGGCAGATGATCCAGATTCCCACACAGGAAAACTGTACGAAGGGACGGGATGGTGGCATCTGTGGATACTGCCGGCAGGCGGTGAAACAACGGCTAGATCACAATCCCAATACGGATTTTCAGAGCTTTGCTGAGCGTTATTGGCTCCCGAAAACAGAAGCCGCATCTCGAACAGTTCCCTACCACTTTTCGTATCGGGTTCGAGTCGCGGTTGAATTGTTACTCGACGAACATAGTGGCTGGCCGTATTCGTTCTCGACCTTACAGCGACGTCTAGAAACGGCCCTGAAATTGTCCCCAGAATTGTCTAACGACGCAACCTCATTACATGGATTACGTGCCACAGCAGCGTCTTATCACGCCGGAAGAGGCTTAGATCTTCCCGCTCTCCGAGCAATGTTCGGGTGGGAGGACATCACCACTGCACGTCAATATCTGAATGTCGACGGAGCAATGACCCGACGAGCGCTGGACAGCATTCATCAGTAAGCCTGACTGGACTAAAATCCAAGAACCGGCGTAGTGCTAGCTCAGAAGTTACTCCATTGGCCCTACGTCTCCAAGATGAGTGTATTTCTCAGTGACCCTATCGATGTAGGCTTCCGTCATAATTCGAGGATTCGACACTCGATGAAAGTCATCAAGAACGAACTGCATTTCCTCCCTATCGAGTCCGTAGGCGTGGAAAGAAGCTGCATCAATTTCGGCCTGAAGTCGCCGACGCTCTGATTCCTCTTTAGCGGGGTCAATTCCGCCGAGCCGTTCCCGCATCTCCTCGAACTTCTCACCGTAGCAGTTGAGTCGGGCCGCCCGGTCAGAAATATAGTGGAACCAGTTGTCGCCCTCTGTGAGACGCGGGACCTGTGATTCTTCCAGTTTGAACCGGACAATGTGTGAATCGACCTTCGTCCGCATTAGGTAATCGAACGGAATGCTGTTCAGTAAACCGGTGATGACGAACAGTTCCTTGTCATCGTAGGCACGTTCATAGATTGAACGCAGGGGATACTCTGAGAGATCGTCCTGCTCCGGATTGACTTCATATGGCGAAAATGTCTGGAGTGTGTGAACACAAACGAGCCCTTTGGGTAACACAGTCGAAATCATTGTCCGTTCGTCGGTAGGTCGGGCGATATCTCGGTAGATAATCCGGTATTCCGTGAAGTCTGGAAGGAGATCATCCATACAGAGGTCCTGTCCACGGTGTTTCTGAAGAAGATCGTTGACGAATCCCTTCTGTGATTTGCTGGTCTTCGGTCCACCAAACGCTTCGTATATGTCCTTTTTCGGCGTTCCACCGTTGTACGCCCGTTCCCGAACACGGTATTTAGCGCTCAGATCAGGCTGATCTTCATCGACACTCCATAGTGAAGGGGAATCAAGACTCGAATCGAACGTATTGTCGTGCTGGAACTGGTGAATGTTTGCTCCACCGTACACAGGGTAGTCACCTTCATTTTCCTCTTCGACGAAGCGGTCAGACGCCCGTGATCGATCCAGTTCACGGTGCGGAGTGACGTTCCATTTATTGTCGATTTTTTCTCCCAACGGAGGGTGTGAGACAATACTCTCCAAGATACCCACTTCCTCAGGATGGGTAATATTGGGGAATATCCGCGCTTTCAACGAATATTGGGTTAGTACTTCTCGTGGGATCTCAACCGCTTTCTCGTCGAAATGACGGAGGACAGAAACATCATGTTGATCGGCACTGTCTAGTTGAGTCAGTTTGAGAAGCGAGCAGGTCGTTGAGTTTCTTGTCCAAAGATGCTCGCAGACCTGCTCAGCGAGAGCTATGAATCGGATTTAGAAGAATCTTGGGAGAATGAGCGGACGGCGACGCCCGTCAGGGCGTTCGCCGTCCGCCTCCATCAGACCGGTTGTTCGCTTCGAGAGACAACAACGATCTTAGCGGAATTAGGCGTTCAACGCTCTCATGGAGCGGTTTGGAACTGGGTACATCGGCTGACTGACAGCGGTTGCGACCCGCCTGAGGCGCAGCCGAAGCGGGTCGCCGTTGACGAAACCGCTGTCAAGATTAACGGCGAATGGTCTTGGTTGTACGCTGCAATAGACATCGAGACAAAATTAATTCTCGATGTTGCGTTGTTTGGGCGGCATGGCACAGATCCGGCGGCTGCGTTTCTCCATCGACTCACCGAGAAACACGATCTCTCGGACGCTGAGTTCCTTGTTGATCAATTCGGCTACCGGACTGCCCTTGCTCGATTAGGACTGAGCGGTCGAGTCAACTATACCGACCGAAATCTCATCGAAAAATGGTTTCACACCCTCAAAATGCGTACCGACCGCTTCCATACTTCGTGGGTGGGCAGTCGGTCGAGCGTCCGCGAGTGGCTTGAACAGTTTATGCATTACTACAACCATCAGAGACCGCATCAAGCTCTCGATGGAAAGACACCGATCGAGGAGGTACAGAACTAGACAGTGCCTGTTGATCGAATATTCCCTTGATTTGCTCCGACTCCCCCTGGTTCTTGAACGTGAGAACAGCGAACTGATACTGTCGATGGAGATCACCGAATATTCCATGATTCTCGAAGCCAACCAACGACTGTATTTCCGCATCATTCAAAAGTTTCATCCGGAGATCTTTCGAGAAAGAGCCACTGAAGATCACCCCGGGTAGAACTTGCGCTACATACCCCTCGTCGCTCACGAGATCGAACAATCTCTCAAAGAAGAGTGCCGCAAGATTGTTTTCATTTGGATCCTTCCGTCCATCAATAACAGGTTTCTGGAGGATGTATTCAGAACCATCAGTGAAGTACCGCATTTGCTTCTCTATCTGCTCTTGATACTCCTCCCATCCCTCGGCAATCTCCTCGTCTTCCAGCAGCTGTTTCTGCATCTCGTCCTTATTCGAAGGCATCCGGGACCGGAACTGCTCATCAAACTTGACGAAGTAATCATCGCGACTCGCTCGAAGCTGGTCCCAAGGAGGATTCCCGATAATAAGATCAAAACCTCCCTGGTCGTAGACTAGCGCGAATTCGAGAATCCAATGAAAGGGGTGGAATTCTTGAACTTGATCCAGAGTGATTTCAGCGCCGGCATTATGGAACTCATCTAGCACCTTGTTGTCCAGATTCTGACTGTAGCTGGTGATGAGCGACTCTGCCTGACGACGGGCGTTGGTTGCTTCTTTTGAGGAATTTGCCCGTTTGTGTTTCCGCTGAGCGTGGATTACGTCCTCATAATACTCGCTAACCGGTGTTTCTTCACCGATTCCATAGTTTGTGAGTGAGGTATCACCCTGTTCATTGACGGTTTCGATGAGGTCTGTAAATCCAATTAGACTGTTCCCCTGCCGAATGTTGAAATCAATATTCGGGAGCGGTTCGACCTCCCCTGGCTCGTCTTCGATATCCGCAACCATCGAGAGCCACAAACGGAGTTTACAGATCTCCACAGCGCCCTCGTCGATATCCACCCCGTAGAGATTATCCAGAATAATCGAGCGTTTGGCGTATAGCGACTCCCCACCATGCCCACCCTCGATACTTTCTAATTCCTCACGACTACGACTCTCCAGCTCCCAGCCTTGCCCTTCAGCTTCGAGCCGCTGGAAATACTCAATGCATTGCATCAATTGAGCGTCTCGCTATTGGCTGTTTTCGACTTGATTTACGAATGCTCGTGAAATGCGAGCTGCTTCTTACATACTACGCAACGGGTGGATTGACCAGTTCAGTCGAAAGTCACCCTCGTATCCATCATTTTCATATGAGTAAAGCAACTTTCAGGTGGTATGACTCTCCAGCAGATCACCGCATCCGATATCGCGGGCTGGGACTCTTTACAGGATATAGCGAACTCCTTTGAAAAACGCGGGCTCAAACCACGCCCGAAATTGGGCGTGTTTAGACGCTAGTAAGAGCGGCTAAATGTCGAACTTACTAGGAAGTGAAGCGGGAAGACGGGTTTGTGTCCAGCAAACTCGCCCGCTTCACTGAACGCGTTGTCTCGCTTGCTCAAAAAACCGTCGTCGGCGAGCCGTCTCCAGCAGTCAATAAAGGAAATGGAGGGTACGCAGACTGGGTAATTATCGCAATTCACGGTCTCCAGCAGTATCTAGACCATCCGTATCGGCGGCTGCTAGATGTCCTTTACGAGATGCCTGGAATCGTCTCGACACTCGGTCTAGAGGTGGATGAACTCCCTGATTTTACCACCGTTAAGGTACGGAAGACTGCCGAAATCAGGGTTCTGCTTGTCTTCTGCGAGGTATTCGAAGAAGAGCGGTTCGTAGAACTCTTCGTAGTGGTCACCACCCTCGTCAACGACTTCATTCGGCTGTTCGTGAAGGTAATTCGGGTTCCGATCAAGAAGGCGTTTTTCCTGGATGAAGTATAGGAAGATCATCCGGTCAAGAATGACCTGCACATATCGTTGCTTCGCATCACCACGATCGTCAGGGATGCCTGTAACCTCTTGAATGAGATCTGTCCGGAGTTCCTCGAACTGTTCATAGAACTCCTTGACAAACTGAATATTCTCACTGCAGACAAAGGATATGACTGGTGGCTCCTTCGCCACAGACTCCGTGCAGAAGGCGTTAAACCAGTAATCAAGCACCGAGAATCTGGGTGGTACGGTATCGCCAACAACTTCTTGCTAGATGATACTATCTACCATCAACGATCGAACGTCGAATCGACATTTTTCGCGTAATGAAGGTGAAGGTCTCGAAATCGTTCGAGCGAGAACCTGGTTTGGTCAGTTCCGCGAACTTGTCCTGAAATGCGCCGTCAGAAACATCGAACTCAGCGTTAGCACCTCACAACCGTGAATTCACGCGTCTAAACAAGGCCCCCGAAATTAGGGGGCGATAACGAACTCGTAGTCCAGCTTGATGATGACGAATTCACGGTTGTGAGGTGCTAACGCTGAGTTCGATGTTTCTGACGGCGCATTTCAGGACAAGTTCGCGGAACTGACCAAACCAGGTTCTCGCTCGAACGATCTCGCCGTATTTGCGTCGAAGCGCGAAAAATGTCGATTCGACGTTCGATCGTTGATGGTAGATAGTATCATCTAGCAAGAAGTTGTTGGCGATACCGTACCACCCAGATTCTCGGTGCTTGATTACTGGTTTAACGCCTTCTGCACGGAGTCTGTGGCGAAGGAGCCACCAGTCATATCCTTTGTCTGCAGTGAGAATATTCAGTTTGTCAAGGAGTTCTATGAACAGTTCGAGGAACTCCGGACAGATCTCATTCAAGAGGTTACAGGCATCCCTGACGATCGTGGTGATGCGAAGCAACGATATGTGCAGGTCATTCTTGACCGGATGATCTTCCTATACTTCATCCAGGAAAAACGCCTTCTTGATCGGAACCCGAATTACCTTCACGAACAGCCGAATGAAGTCGTTGACGAGGGTGGTGACCACTACGAAGAGTTCTACGAACCGCTCTTCTTCGAATACCTCGCAGAAGACAAGCAGAACCCTGATTTCGGCAGTCTTCCGTACCTTAACGGTGGTAAAATCAGGGAGTTCATCCACCTCTAGACCGAGTGTCGAGACGATTCCAGGCATCTCGTAAAGGACATCTAGCAGCCGCCGATACGGATGGTCTAGATACTGCTGGAGACCGTGAATTGCGATAATTACCCAGTCTGCGTACCCTCCATTTCCTTTATTGACTGCTGGAGACGGCTCGCCGACGACGGTTTTTTGAGCAAGCGAGACAACGCGTTCAGTGAAGCGGGCGAGTTTGCTGGACACAAACCCGTCTTCCCGCTTCACTTCCTAGTAAGTTCGACATTTAGCCGCTCTTACTAGCGTCTAAACACGCCCAATTTCGGGCGTGGTTTGAGCCCGCGTTTTTCAAAGGAGTTCGCTATATCCTGTAAAGAGTCCCAGCCCGCGATATCGGATGCGGTGATCTGCTGGAGAGTCATACCACCTGAAAGTTGCTTTACTCATATGAAAATGATGGATACGAGGGTGACTTTCGACTGAACTGGTCAATCCACCCGTTGCGTAGTATGTAAGAAGCAGCTCGCATTTCACGAGCATTCGTAAATCAAGTCGAAAACAGCCAATAGCGAGACGCTCAATTGATGCAATGCATTGAGTATTTCCAGCGGCTCGAATCCGAGGGGCAAGGATGGGAGCTAGAATCCAGAACGCGAGAAGAGATAGAGGAAATCGAGTCTGGAAAAGGCTCCTCATCACTGTACGCAAAGCGAACGGCCATACTCAACAATTTGTACGGAGTCGATATCGACGAAGGTGCTGTTGAGATTTGCAAGCTCAGGCTCTGGTTGTCGATGGTCGCTGATATCGAGGATGAACCGAGCGAGGTGGAGCCGCTCCCCAACATCGATTTCAACGTACGACAGGGCAACAGCCTAATTGGTCAACTCGATACGGACATCGAGAGTAACGAAGACGGAGACAGCGATCTCGATTCTTGGGAGGTGAAAACTCGTTTTGAGGACGTGAAAGAGGCCATCAAGAAGCACAAGAAAGCGGAAACCAGTGTTGAAGCTCAAGAATGGCGGAAGGAGGCAGAAGACAGAATAGAGGAACACCGGGACAAATTTGACGAAATCCTTCAGCGAGAATTTCAAGACGCTGGCTTTGACGACATAACGATCGAGGAAATTCGGGAGTGGTCCCCCTTCCACTGGCCGTTGGAGTTCGCCGATGTCTTCGAGAAAGGTGGATTCGACGTGTTCATCGGGAACCCGCCGTGGGACATGCTCTACGCGAATCGCGACGACTTCTTCATTCGCTACGATGAGCAGTTCCGTACCTATCCGTCGGAGGAAAAAGACGGTGTGATGGAAGACCTCCTCTCAAGCCCTGAAGTTGCGTGGGAATGGGAGGACTACAAGGAATCGATGGAAACTCAGGCAGACTTTTTCACGCAGGGAGATGTCTACAAGCTCCAATCTCCGGTGGTGGGCGGTCGGACGATGCCGACAAAGAACGAACTTTCGGCTCTTTTTCTAGAGCGGGTCTTCAGACTCTCCAGAGACGGCGTGAAGGTGAGTCTACTTCTCCCGGGGACTATTTTCGGGGGAGTGATGGGGAAAGACCTTCGAACGCATCTACTGGACCATACAGACATAGAGAACCTCATCGGATTCGAAAATAAGGGGATCTTTGAGCAGATACATCGACAGTACCGATTTGCCATTCTGACATTTGAGTATGGTGGTAAGACCAGTCGACTCCGGGGTATTTTTAATCAACGGAGTATGGACGTTGTCTATAATATCGAGGATGTAGCCGCAGAAATCCCACGTCAAGTGCTTCTCAATTATTCTCCTGAGGGTAGAATTTTCCCCTCGATCACATCACAGGTCGAAGCCGACGTCCTCAGCAAGGTTGTCACTCAACCGCCTCTAGATGAAAATATCGAAGGTGCTTGGTCAGTGGATATGTTGACGAAGGAGTTCGTCGAGTCCACCGATAAAGATCGATTGCAAGATTCCCCTGATAATGCTGATTATCCCGTATACGGGGGAGCGAATATCCACCAATTCGAACACGATAATACCCACACAGAGAGTTTGGACAACCCTCGGTATTGGAGTCGGGGGATGTATGATCCACCGAATAGTGCCCAGTACCGTGTTCGAGAGAAGAAATTCAATCGGGGGAACCTCAAGCGAGCAATCTACGACGCCTTTGGAGGTTCAGAGACGAGCAAGTCTCAAGTTCAATTCGTAGATGAACTACTCGAAGAACACCGTGGTCACGGACTTGAGGAAGAAGATGTCTTGCTTGATTGTACTGAATACCGAATTGGCATTCGAGACGTTTCTCGATCCCGGGACGAGCGGACGATAATAGCGACGGTACTTCCGAAGGACGTCATCTGTCTCCACACCATTAACACGTTCAAGCCGTTCGCTATTGAACCGGAAGAGGAACACCTCACAGAGTCCCCACTTCGGTCACCCTACGTCCGGCGATTTACGGATCAAGAACTCTTCGTGGCAACGGGACTCCTGAACAGCATTGCGTTCGATTTCCTGATGCGAACTAAAGTCGAGACGCACATCGTCAAGCGCGAGCTTTTGGAATCCCAGCTACCACGGCTCACCGACGGAGATGACTGGTTCCAGTATATCGCTGAACGAGCTGCCCGATTGAACTGTTACGGGGAAGAATTCAAAGAAATGCGTGAGCGACTCGGCGGAATCGAGGCAGCGGTAGAAGATCAAGAACGCAGAGAATTACAGGCTGAAATCGACGCGGCCGCATTCCACGCGTATGGCCTGGAACGTCGTGACGTGAAGTTTATTCTCGACGACTTCCATCGCGTTGAGAATCCGAAGCTGATGGACGAGATGTACTTCGATCTGGTCTTGGAGAAATATGATTTACTGGATCAGAAGGGGCCCCTACCGTAGCTCCCGAATCACTGTCCGACAACCCCCCAACATACGAGCTTCGCTTGTACATCACTCTCTCCCATCAGTTTCGTCTGGTATTCAGTAGAGGCTTCGACGTTCTCTTCTAAGAACTCCTCAAGCTGACTGAGGAACTCCCCGGTCGGCCACTCTGGGAAAGAGTCGTACTGCTCGTTCTGGCGAAAGATCTCTCGTAGGATTCGGTCTTCATCCGTGTTCGCCAGCTTTACCTCCTGCAGCCGCTCTTCGATGTCGGTAGCCCATTCTCCTATCGTTTCGAACTCTTCGACAGGAGCCGGCTCATTGCCGTGATTCGGCTGAACGTAGTGACTGATGAAATCGAGGATCGTCTCCTGTTCCTTCGAGAAGGCCTCCCCCTGTTTGAAAGCACCCTCAACTTGGCCTTCTCGAATCACCTCCAGGCGCTCGTCAAGCACTGCTTGAATCTCACCGCGATTCGATAACACCGTATCTGGATTTCCAGTAATCGGGTCGCCGTCAACTGAAGGGTCAATGTTGAGCGTGCTCACGGGCCGCTCTTTGACCTCGTCGGCGAAGGGCTTGTAGTAGAAAGCACGACGGACGCGACCAAGCGGGGACTCGTGGTCATCATCGTCGAACCAGAGGTGGGCAAGGGCGAATACGCCCGGACGAGGACCGGCATCGTGGTCAGTTACATTCGTGTAGAGGAATTCCCGTTCTTCGGGCGGGTCATCGAAGAAGTCCTCAGCGTACTCGAAGTCTTCCGCAGTTAGGTCATAATCCTCGTTCAGTTCTCGCTTCAGAAGGTACCGCTCGAACGCAGCGTGTTCATTACTCCCAGCATTGCGGAGGAGCGGATTCTTGCTCGTGTCGTCGAGTTCATTCACGTCGTCAATTTCACGGGACTTCTGGAGAGAGTCCTCAATCTCGTCCACCTGTAATTCCCCGATTGTCTTCTCCGTGTCTACACCTGTCTTTTCGAGAATCTGGTCTTCGTTCGGATCGAGGATATTGTTCTCCTTTCCGACGATGAGCGCGATATCGTTGATCTTTGCCTGCAGGCGTTTCAGGAGCTTAATCGCCGCCTCGATGTCGCCGTCCGGGTAGAAGTTGTGGACGTGTTTCTCGGCGGTACTCCCGATCCGGTCGACTCGCCCGACACGCTGGACAATCCGCATCGGGTTCCACGGCAGGTCGTAATTGACCACCACATGAACGTCCTGGAGATTAACCCCTTCACTCAGCGTGTCAGTGGCCACTACGTACTGTAGCTCTGAGTCCCCCGACTCGGCGAGCGTTTGCTGGTAGCCTGACGCCTCGGGAGCAAAGCGTTGAATGATGTCCTGTTTATTCTCGTCGCCACCCTTGACGACGGCACTGTTCGCCTCTGTGAGTGGTGAATCCTCGTTGTCACAGAGGGTTCGATAGACGTAGTCTGCAGTTGCCCGATACTGCGTGAAGATGAGCACCTTCTGATCGTGGTTAGTGAGGACATCTGCAAGTCGGTCGATCTTCGGGTCGCGGAACTCGCGGAGTGAAAAGACGGCCTCGTAAAAGTCGCGTGTGGCGGGGTCGACTTCGCTCAGGTCACTATTCGGGTAGAGAATCGGATTCATCTCTTCTTCAGGAATATCTGGGAGGACACCAGCGTCGTGGTCAGCGAGCCATTGCCGCGTGGAAACCGCATAATCACTCACATCACCCGCATCACGGGCGACATCACCGATGAACTGCGAGAGGAAATACGAGAGAAGGGTGAGGTCCTCCCTGATGTACGTCTTCACCTCGCCGATGGTGGCGTCTGCCAGTTCATCTCCCTCGGTATCAGCTCCTTCTTCCGATTGAATAGCGGTGGTATCGAAACCGAATTCTTCGAGTGTTTGTTCGAGATCTTCAGCAGCGTCGGCTCCTTCGACAAAGTCACCGAGTTCAGAGTCATCCCCTTCCCGAACAGTTCGGAGCATATCGATGTCTTCGTCCTCGGGAAGTTCACCAAGAAGGCCGAGAAGCTGGCGTTCGCTCTGATGTAGCGTCTCGATCGACTGGACGAACGCGTACGTTGAGGACTCGAGCCGTTTGAGGAGGTTCAGCTTGTAGAGAGCTTTCAGCGTGCTCCCTGCTTTCGGGTTTTTGACTGTGATGTGGGGTAGGTGGAGGGCGTCCATCACGTCGGGAAGCATCCGATATATTGGCTGGTAGGCCGCCGGCAGGGAGTACTGTTGCTTGTTGAGTTTCGGCGGCTTGAAGCTCATCTCGAAGTCTTCGCTGTCCTGTATCTGGTCTTTGACGTGCTTGCGCGTCCGGAGAACCATCACTTCGTTAAGGATATTCGATATCTCAGAGGAGTGTCGCTGGAGCTGCTCGGTGATTTCTTGCTGTTCGTCGTCGCCGACTTCCTCTTTCCCGGCTGCGATGCGTTTTCGCGTCTCCGAGAGCTCGATATATTCGTCGAACGCATCAAAGTCGAGTGACGCCTTGTTCCGAAGTTCCTCCGGGCTGGTGAACAAGCTGATGAGGTTCTTCAGGTCGGTAGCGCTGTTATTGATCGGGGTCGCGGTCAGCATTATCATCGTCTTTCCGCGGAGTTGCCTGAGATTCGCGTGTCGTCGCGTCCCCTTGTAGTCGTCATCGTGGTCCGGGTTCGGCCGCCACTTCCCGTAGTTCCGGAACCGGTGAGCCTCGTCGATAAGCAGGACATCGAACTCATCTTTGAGGTCCTGCACCTCGCCGTAGGAAAGATTCTGGAACTTACTGATACTCATCACATCAAGGTGCGTGCCGTCCACCTCTAACCCGAAGTACGGATTGCCGTCTTTGTCAGTGTCGTTCTGGAGTAGGTCTTCCCACTGATCAGTCAGGTTTGCCGGGACAATGAGGAGACAGTGGTCGCCACGTTGGCGGTAGTCGTGGAGGAGTTCACCTCCAATAAATGATTTCCCCAGGCCGACCGAGTCGGAGACGATGCACCCGTTGAACTGTGAGAGCTTTTCCTTTGCACTCTCGTACCCGAGCTTCTGGAAGTAGTACAGTGGGCTGTCACGGATGTTGACGTTCCCACTCAGTTCGTCGTAGGCGAGCAGCTTGTAGAGCTCGAACGGTTCGAGATATGTACCCAGCTCCTCGGGTGACGTCTCCTTGTCGGACTCGTCCTCCTGCTGTTCCTTCCAGTCCTGGTACTCCTCGCTGTTCTCGATGATTCGGATGATCTCCTCACTGAACTCCTCGGCGTTGGCCCACTGGTTGTCGTACCACTCCTCGAACGCTTCGGCCTTGTGTCGATCCTGACTCGTGAGGTTCAGTTCGATGTTGTTCTGGTGGCCGCTCTTGGTGAAGTTCGAGGAGCCGACAACTGTAGCGCATGGACGGGTGTCTTCATCCTCGTCTTGTCCCCAATCTTCGTCGTCTTCGAGTGGCGCTCGAAATGATGCACCCTTTGCGTGGAAGTAACCGTTTTCAGGATTTCGCACACGGACGCTCACCTCGCCTTCGGCGATAAAGTCTCGTAGCCGGTCTAGTCGCCCGATCTGAGCGTTATTCAGCTCCGAGATGCTTTCTCTCACCTCTCTTTTGAGCTCCTCTTTGAGATTCTGCCCCTCACCGATTTCGTCAGCAGTTCCCCTATTCGTCTGACGTCCCATCAAGATCCGAAGTGGAGCGTGGCCGAGTTCCTCGGGGTCAGCCAGATTTTCAAGGTCTTCCCGGTAGAGGTCGAATCCTGAGAGATAAAAGTAGCCAGTTGCGATACGGCCTTCCTCGATCTGGGGAATAATCCGCTTGTAAGCGTCTTCTAGTGTTCTATTGGCGTTATCGACAAGCGGAGGAAGCGAGAGCATCGTAATGCCGAGATGTATTCAGTACGCTAACTTAGTGTTTAGTGAACTTAGACTACAGAGGTGGCACCAGACAATAGCCAATCAAACTGGCCGAAGATCCCGCCAGCGGACGTCAACAGTGTCACCATTGGCGATTTCAACCCGGAAAAGATAGCCTTCTCGTTGATCACCAGTCACAGTTCCTGCATCGTCTGAGAGGATCTCAACGATTGTTCCTCGACGTCCATGGAGACGCTCGTGATCTGGATCTGTCACGTCCGGGATATCGATTCGGACCGTGTCTCCAATATCGAATCGTTTCATAGTAGGTGTCATCAGCTCCGAATCCAGAATAGCCCTATCGAACCAGCCATAACGGTCGCACCGGTTATTAGCCCGACTGCCGTCGGAGACGGCAGAGAATAGCCTGCATTCGTGAGCAAAGGAGTTAGAATGAACCCGCCAGCGTATCCTCCGACAGTAAGATATCCAGCGGCAAGGAGACGGACAAACCACTGTTCGACAATCGTATGCGAGCGGTGATCTGGGTCGTCATCAGGTCGGGGCTCAACGATGTCCGGATCGGGCTTTTCCCGCTTGAGGTATCGCCATTCATCAAGATACATTCGGACAGGAAGGGCAGACTCGATTTGGTTGAGAATAGCATATCGGGCCTTGTTCAGCCGGCGATACGACTGTAAACTCTGATACCAAAAGTAACAGATCAGACTTCCAAATCCAGAGGCGAATAGAACGATTGCAGCACTCGTAGTCGTCAAATTTCCTCGGGCGAGAGCGAAGAGTCCGGCTAGTATCGACGTCAAAATCAAGCCGAAAAATCGGTTCATCTGGACCCGCTGATTCGCAGTCTCGATTGCCACCTCTCCATAGTGGATGTATTGATCCATCAAGCGATCCGTCTCTTCGTCGTTCAGATTCGTTAACGGCCCATTCTCTACGGCATTGGGCTCGGCCGATTCGGCCGGATCTCCCCCAGTAACCTCTTCGGGGTGTTCCGGCTCTGTTTCAGGCGTGTCTTTGTCCTCGGTATTTTCGCCAAGATTTGCATTATTCGGCTCGCTCTCGCCAGAGGTCTCGTCAGTTGATTCAGACATATTCCGCTAAGGTGTCGGCGAATGATGCTTTGCGCCATTCTAAGAATAGGGGACCGTAGAAACAGTTCAGATCCAAACGCTGTTCGGTCGCCATTACGCTTTCTGCGTAGTGCCTGTACTGATTGATGAGCGTCTTATCACGCTCTGGCCGTCTGGGTGAAGATCGTGTACTGCCATCCCTCTGTCTTGGGCCATACTCGTCCGAGGGTAGATCATGCATGCTTCGCGATGGCGTTTACGATAGACTTCTGCCGCCAACCGACAATCTCATCGGCTTCCTCCTTTACCACAGCTGGAAGTCGCTTGTTCCCGTTCGGTCGCACACCGATAATAGGTTTCTCGAAATGGTCTGCCATCTCAATCTCCTCCTCGATCCACTCGCTGTGCGAGACGTACATCCCAGCGACGACGACGACCACATTTGCCTGCCCAACCTGCTGGTAGAGCTGCTGACGAAGATCATTCTTATCTTCAAACTCCATCGGATCGTCCTCTGGGACACAGAAGTTCTGCCAGTCCAGCCGATTTTCATCATCGAGGAACTCCTCAATGCGTTCACGCTGTTCGGAGTACTTCCACGAGTGACTCACAAACACCCGATACGGCCGATCTTCCAGAGGGAGACGCGGCTGCGTCGACGTGCCGGTTTCATCTGTTGTTGAACCAGATGAAACTAGGCCACCAAGTCCTTGAGCGCCCTTGTATGTGAAATAGCCTGCCACGGCGGCAGCGATAATGAGTTCAGGGGCGTCGTGCCAAAGGTAACGAAGTGGATCATCGTGTGGATCATGATCAACTTGTCCACCTTTCCAGTCGGCGTATCCGGCGAGGAGGTCTTTTCCGAGATCGACGACATCGGTGTTTTGTTGGTTTGTGGTTGGAACGGATGTCGTATCGGAGCCTCCAGTAGTGTCCTCGAATAGGCCGGCAAACGGATCGTCTTCCCCGTTTGATTTGATAAGGGCATTCACGTCAAGGCTTCCGGTGGGGCTTTGAACCTCGACGGTCGGCACGTTGGTGACAGGGTCGTTTTCGTTTGGTGTCACAGGCGATACATCGCAATTTGGATATTTAAACCCAAGGGGATATCTTCTATTCAGGAAGGTTCGTGTTTCCGTGAACTTCCGAAAAGCCACCACGACAGATTCCTCCCGAATCACCACAAAGAGACCCGGTATTCAACCGATGGCCAATTGGTGAGATTTGCTTTCCGGAAACAACCCGGTCACGTATTTATGGTCTGACGCAGAACCAGTCACTCACTAACACAATGATCCGCGATGCTCGCGTTCTACGCGCCGGGTTCGTCCCTCGAGAAGTTGAGCATCGCGACGCCGAAGTCAACCATCTCTCCAGCGTTCTCGAGCCCATCACGAACGGGGAACCCGCCGACACGGCCATCGTCACTGGACCCAGCGGCGCCGGCAAGACCTGCATCTCGCAATTCGTCACGGAACGACTCCGGGAAGAGGTCCTCGACGTCGAGACGACCTACGTCAACTGCTGGCGCAACTACACGCGGTTCCGCACGCTCTACCAGATCCTCGACGACCTCGGCGCGACCATCGACATCCACCGACAGTCGACGCCGCACGACGAACTCGTCGACCGCCTCCAGCAGCACGACGGCCCGCGAACGGTCGTCATCCTCGATGAGGTCGACCAGCTCGAAGACCCCAGCGTCATCTGCGATCTCCACAGCCTCCCGCAGTTCGCGATCATCTGCATCGCGAACAAGGAAGAGGAGCTGTTCAGCCGCGTCGACGACCGCCTCGTGAGCCGGCTGCGCTCCAGCGAACACGTCCGGATGGACAAATACCACGACGAGCAGCTGTACGACATTCTGAGTGCGCGGGCGAAGTGGGGCCTCGACGAGGACGTCATCACCGACGACCAGCTCTACCGGATCGCCGACGCGGCCGCCGGCGACGCCCGCCTCGCAATCGGCATCCTCCGAACGGCCGCCGGCAAGGCCGATCGCGAGAACCACGAACGCATCACCGACGACATCCTCCTGGACGCCGCCGAGGATGCCCGGGCGCAGATTAAGCAGAAGAGCCTCGATTCACTCACCCCCCATCAGCGCGTCGTCTACGACATCGTTCGCGAGCACGGCTCGGTCGGGCCGAGCGAGATTCACGAGCGCTATTCCGAGGAGGTCGATGACCCACGGACGAAACGGACTATCCGCACGTACCTCTCGAAGATGGAGCAGTACAACCTCCTTGAGGCGGAGGGGACGAGTCGGGATCGAGAGTACTCGCTCGTCGATTCAGCAGCTGCGTCGCCGATGCAGTGACCGTAAGCCCGTCAGCTATCAGGAACTGAACTCGCCGAGGCCCGATTGCTCGTGGTCCAGCGGCTCGATGACCTGGGGATCGTCGTTGTCTGGGTTGTTGACCCGCGTCGAAATCTCGTAGGCGTCCAGGTCGTCCTTCGGGTACGGCTGGCACAGTTCCTTGCGGGTGTCCGGGTCTGCGGCGAGCCAGTCAGATTCCGCGTCCTGCGGGAGGACGACCGGCATCCGGTCGTGGATTGAGTTCATCAGGTCGTTCGGCTCCGTCGTAAGAATCGTGACGCACGAGATCGTCTCGTCGTCACCCTCCCAGACGTCCCAGAGCCCGGCCATCGCAAACGCGGGGTCGTCCTCGCGGTGAATCCGGTAGGGTTGTTTTGTCCCGCCGTTCGGCGATTTCCACTCGTAGAACCCCGACGAGAGGACTAAACAGGGACGTGATTCCCACGCTCGCTCGAAGACGCGTTTCTCGCCGGCAGTCTCGGAGCGAGCGTTGATGATGCCCTCCCCGGGCTCATCCGCCCAGAACGGAATCAGCCCCCAGTGGTAGGTGTCGATCTCGTCTGGAGCCTCGTTCGTGATGATGTGGAGGTCGTCGCCAGGTGCGATGTTGTATCGGGGTGTATAGCCCCCGTCCGTGACGACCTCGGCGTCGAAGCGAGTCTCGAGGTCAGCCTGGTCGATGAAGAGCGAGTTCCGGCCACACATACATCTGGGTCCGACCGGGAGAGTCTTCAACGTATCTGGAAATGGGAACGGCTCTGAATCGTTCGATTAGAGTTCGGTCGGGGGCAGTAGCTCACAGAGAACAGCTGCTTGGTCAAGAAGTGCGTCGAAGAGCCGTTCAGTCGGTCGATACAGCGCGTGGTGTTCATCAACAGAATAAGGCGTTTTCTCATCGTCTGTGTGTGAGAGAATTCCGCTTTCCAGGAGTGGAGCAAGGGTACTATCCAGCGCAGTTCCGGAACGGCCAGATTCGACTTCGAGTGTGTGTCGAGAGAACTCAGAAAGGAACCGTGTACAGCAACTCAGGACGTGAGCACGTCGATCAGCGAATAATTCGTTGAGCGCAGTACGATGGGTGCGTGTCCAATACTCGTCGAGTTTGACGTATGTGCGAACAATAGGGGATTGCTCGTTCAAGGAACCAGTAGCATGGACGATGCCAAGGTCGTTGAGCGCATGTTGGTCTTTGGTGTCCAAAGACTCACCGAGAGGATGGAGAACAGTTTGAAGCGCATCGTGGTATCGTGAAGTGAGGAATTCCCCGGCAACAACGTGGGCGTTCACGATATTTCGAGTTGGATGCATTGACTCATGGTGGTCGGGGTTTCGGTGGTCGACGTGAGTTCGTGGGTAGCTCATAGAGCACCTCTTCCAACGTGGTGTCGAGCATTAACATTCCGAGCAGTCAGGCACGAGACTGCAGCTGTGTAGGTTTAACCAACACACCGCCGTCAATACGGCCGGGTGTTGGTTAACACGAAGAACGCTCGATTCAGGAACTATTCTCGGAAACGGGATCCAAACAGAGACTACTCGGGACTGTACCGGGATTGGAGGGGATCAAGTCGAGTTCCCTGAAACGCGGAAGCGACACGCCGCGGCTTATCGGGAATGTGGACCTTTAGTCGAGTATGGGAGAACACTCAACGTCGAACCGATTGGCGGTGGACCAGCCGACACGGGGAGCTGACCGCAATCGGTCCCTCGCTGACCAGGCCGATCCGGCTACGGACGAGATGCTGCTGCCGCAGCTCGACGACGGCATCACCCTGCTCGACGTCGAGAGAGGCCGCGGCGTCCCGATCCTGCAGTCGCTCGTACTCGACCATCTCCTCCTGTACGACGGGCCCGCCTTCTGGGTCGACGCAAACGGACACGCGACGACGACACTCGCCCAGATCGCGCCCATTGACATCCTCCCATCCTTAGGGGAATGGGATTCCTCCGGTGGGGATATTGGCTATGCCGCACCCACGGAGGCAAGTTTCCCCGTGCGGGTACTCCGGTTTGTGCGCTCCTCGTTGGGACTGGCCCTCTCGGGAGAGCGTGATAACTCCGACCAGATATGGTCGTCCCACGTGAGGCGCACAGGCCGTGCCATCGACCCGACGTCCAGATTTACGCCAGCCTGTCGCTCGAGGAATGTCCGTGACGCACCGAGGTCGGCGTGCCCCTCATAGCCACACGAACAGCGGAACACGTCACCGTCTCGTTCCGTCTTCTCTCGTTCGCCACACACTGGACATTCCGCCGTCGTGTATGCTTCTGAGCGGACTTCGACCGTGATACCGTACTCCTCGGCGGTCGTGGCGAGACGATCGATGAACGAGCGATACGCCCAGAACTGGTGGGTTTTCTCGTTCACTTCCGCGCTCCAGTAGTCCACCAGCACGTCCGTAAGGTCGCCGACGTACACCGTATCGACACCTTCGTCGTATAGTCGCTCGATCAAATTCCGCACGAGAGCGTCTTGGGCGTGGTCGCGGCGGCGTGTTCGCTTGCGGTACAGGGATTGAATCCGCTGACTGCTGTTTCGGCCCTCTTGGAGTTTCGATTGGAGCCTCGCGATTTCTTCGGTGGTTTCACGGAAGCGGGCGAACAGGTCGCGTCCCTCGTAGAGATACTGTTGGCCGGTGGTGGTGGTACAGGCGACGAGATTGTTCGCGCCCACGTCTAGAGCGGCTTCTTCGGAAGCCAGTGGTGAATCCTGTCGAGAATCCGGGACAGTGACAGGCTGAATGGCTCTGAACGTGTCGTCGATCTCGTCGAAGTACAGTTCCAATCGGCCCTGTTCGCCGTCCCACTTGGGAGCGCCGCAGACTTCGAGCCGCAGGCGGTCGTAGTAGCCAAGTCCGTACTCATCTTTCAGGTCTTGGCCGACCGGGATTTCGAGGCGACTCCGTTCACCAGTTTCGATGGTGTAGGAGTCATTACGGATGTACGTCCGCAACTCTCTACCGGCCTCCTCGTTGCCCCAGTAACCGGGAGGGGCTGTGTCCTCGCCATCTTCGCAGGCGGCGAAAAACGACCGCCACGCCTCGCTGTTCTTACGGATGACTTGTTGGGCAGTAGCGGACCCGAGGACACCGACGTACTGTTTGCGGTAGTCGGCAGTATCCCATACGGAGTCGCCGTCGAAGAAGTTCTGGCGGCGCTCGTAATTCAGTTCGTTCCACAGGCTGGCGGAGGCGTCCAACAGCTCGCGGAGCAGTTGCTCATCCTGCTCGGAGAGTGGTCGCACCGCGAACGTATTGGTTCGCCTCACGACAACAGACATTTGTACCTGAATGTCTAAATGTCTTTTGGACACAAACGATGCGACCGAACATCGACATCTCGCACACACTGAACGGGCGGGTGAAAGACTACGCCGAACAAGAGGACAAGGACCTCGAAGAAGCCTATCAAGAGATTATCGAAGCCGGTCTAGAGGCGGTGGAACATCCAGACGAGCCATAGCGTCTGGATTGTGGGGCCGTGTTGTCGCTCAGACCCAGCCTGAAAGGATGGCCCACTCGTTACGAGTCATTCGAATCAAAGTCATTTTGGAAGCCTTCTCGGAAACCTTCGGACGATCGCCAATATCCAGCGCCTGAGTCCGATTTACCGCATTACTCAGTCATTCCTTGGAAATGCGGAAGCGACACGCCGCGGCTTATCTGGTACGTGGCCATCTACTGGAGTATGCCCGACCGCTCCACATCGACGTCGAACCGATTGGCGGTAGACCAGCCAAAACGAAGCGCTGACCGCAACCAGAATCTGGCTAATCAAGCCGATCCCGCGACGGACGGAATGCTGCTTCCCTCCCTTGATGACGGTATCACGCTCCTCGATGTCGAAGGTGATCGGGGTGTTCCGATCCTTCAGTCATTGGTACTCGATCATCTCCTCTTGCACGACGGGCCCGCTTTCTGGATTGACGCAAACGGCCATGCGACGACGGCCACGCTGACGCAGATAGCCCCCAGTCAACGATTGCTCAACCGAATCCACGTGGCACGCGGATTTACCTCCTACCAGCATTACGGCGCCGTCTGTGATCTCCCGTCAGCGGTGAATAAGTCGATCCAGATGTCCACCACCGACGCCGGGGCGGCCAGTCGACGGGCACCAGGCCGCGACGAGGACACGTCGCCCCACACACCCGCCCTCATCGTCGCGCCGGCCGTCGACGCCCAGTACCGCGCCGACGATACCCTCGGCGAGACCCACGCGAAAACCCTCCAGGCCCGAACCCTCGCCCAGTTGGCGACCTTTGCCGAGGGATACGACATCCCGGTGCTCGTTACGCGAAACGAACGAAACGAATTCACCGAGCCAGTCGCGACGGTCGCCGACTACCACCTAGAGTGCGAGCAGACCCGGATGGGGCCACGGGTCGTCGGCGAGGACTTCGAGACGCTCGTCTATCCCGTCGACGGCGGCGCGTACTACCAGACGACGTTCGCGTACTGGCGGCAGCTGCTCGCGGCACGCGCCACGCAGGTCGGCGTGGAACCGACGACCCCGGCGCCGTCGACGCCGACCCCGGAGGGTGTCGGAATGGGCGTCACAGCTGACGGTGAGACCGTGTCGGCCACCGCCGACCCCTTGCTCGACGCGTGGACGGCGACCGGGACAGGAGGTCAATAGCGATGGGGCGGACGAACCCTACCTATCGAGATGCGCTCCGGGCCATCGAAGAGCGCTGGGCGGAGTTCCGGCGGGCACTGCGGCGTCGCGACCAGCCGCGCTTCGACCGACTGTTCGAGTACGCCCGCGAGCATGCCGACGCGAGCGGGCTGCTGAACCACCAGAACCCGCTGCTGCCGGCGCTGCTCAGCATCGATCTCGAACAGGAGGTCCGCCTCGACGACCACGAAGAACGCCTCGAGGAGCTCGAAGCCGCGGTCGCAACAAGCGATGATCAAGAGAGTGCCCCACCGGACGCGAACCCGTGACGATGCCGTTCAGTATCGACTTTCTGGACGACGGCCGCGTCCTGGAGTGGGAGGCAACCGCCGACGGCGCCGTCGCGACCGAGCGCGATGACTACACCCCACGCTTCTACGTCGCCGCTCGCGACCCAGCGTCCGACATCGACCTCACGACGCTCCAATCGGTGTACGACCAGCACCCGGATGTCGTCGCGACCGAACTGGTTGCGCGACGCCCCGGCTTTCGACGAGACGAGGAGGCCGTTCTCGCAGTCGACGTTGCCCACATCGATCGCGTCACTCCACTCGCCCGGCAGGCGCGTCAACTGTCGGACTATCCAGTCGGGGATCTCGCCTGTTTCAACGTGGACTTTTCGCGAGAGTTTCGGTACTGTCTGGAGACCGGCGCCGATCCGACGCCGGCGAGCGAGCTGTCGACGCTCCGGCTCAGTGTTCCGGTGACCGAAACGAGCAACGACGTCTACGAGAAACTGTCCGTCGCCGGCGACGCCGTCACCGGCTCGCCGACGGATATCCTGACCGCCGTCCAAGGTGCACTCGAAGCGCACGATCCGGATGTCCTGGTCTGCTCAACCAGCGAGATCGTCCCGACGCTGTACGAGATGGCAACGGACGCCGGCGCCGACGACTTCTCGCTGAGTCGGTGGCCGGACGTCGACTACCAGCAGCTTGCGAGCCGGTCGACATACTCGAGCTACGGTCGCGTCGGTCACTCCCCGGCGCGGTACAACGTGCCCGGCCGGGCGATCATCGACGAGTCGAACACGTTCTTCTACGGGGAGACTAATCTCGACGGCGTCCTCGACCTCGTGTCGCGCTCGAAAAAGCCCGTCCAGGAGCTCGCGTGGGCGTCGATCGGGAACGTGCTCACCGCAATCCAAATCTGCGAGGCCCACGACCGCGGCGTCCTCGTCCCCTGGAACTCCTGGCGCCACGAGTTCTACAAGCCGATGGGAACGCTCCACGATGCCGACCGCGGCGGCTTCATCTTCGCACCCGAGGTCGGCCTCCACGAGAACGTCCACGAACTCGACTTTTCGAGCCTGTACCCGAACATCATCTGTACTCGAAACGTCTCACCGGACGTCATCCGGTGTGATTGCCACAGCGACCGCGACGACGTCCCCGGCCTAGGGTACTCGATCTGCGACGACCGGGGCTACCTCGTCGACGTGCTACAGCCGATCATCGACGCTCGCGACGAGATCAAGGCGGCCATCCGTCGCGAGAAGGAACAGGACAACCCCGACAAGGACCGGCTGGCAGAACTCGAGGGACGGTCGGGAGCGCTGAAGTGGATCCTCGTCGCCTGCTTCGGCTATCAGGGGTTCAGCAACGCGAAATTCGGCCGCATCGAGTGTCACGAAGCGATCAACGCGTTTGCTCGCGAGATTCTGCTGACGGCGAAACAGCGGCTGGAAGCGGGCGGCTGGCGCGTCGTCCACGGCATCGTCGACTCCATCTGGGTGACCCCGGACCCCGACGTCGACGACGAGGACCACGAGGACCTCGAGACGCTCGCGACGGAGATCACGGAACGCGTCGAGATTCGGCTCGAACACGAGGCCCACTACGACTGGGTGGCGTTCGTGCCGCAGCGCGAGAGCGACGCCGGCGCGTTGACGAAGTACTTCGGGAAGGTCGCCGGCGACGACGACTTCAAGATTAGAGGCATCGAAGCCCGGCAGCGCTCAACCTCGCCGTTCATTGAGGACATCCAGCGGGACTGTCTCGACCGGCTCGATGCCACGCGGTCACCGGACGCGGTGCTCGGACGTCTCGAACGAGCAATCGACGAACTGCAGGCGGGCAACGTAGCAGTGGAGCGGCTCGTCGAGCGGAATCGTGTTTCCAAGCCGCTGGGAGGCTACTCACAGAACACCCAGAACGTGGCGGCCTTGAAACGGGCTCGCGAGCAGGATTTGGCAGTCCACCCGGGCCAGGATATCGAGTACGTGGTCGTCGACGACGAGAAATCCTCGCGAGACCGTGTCGCCCTCGCCCACGAAGCGATCGAGACCTACGACGCCTCGTACTACGAAACGCAGCTGGTCAGAGCCGTCGAGAGCGTGCTTTCACCGCTCGGGTGGGACCGCTCCGACATTCGCCGAGAGCTCTCCGGTGAGAGGGACGCTGTTTTGAGCTCGTTCGGAGCCACCGACGGATTGTCATAGTGGACCCCACCCCTGGTTTCCGTCGTTTCGATCCAACCCCACGTTTCCGACGTAATTTTCGACCCCCCTCGTTTCCGTCGTTTCCTCACGCCCCACCCCGGATTTCCGTCGTCCGCGCCCACTCAGTAGTAGGGGGATCCCTACTCGCGAGTCCAGTTCTGCATCCGGCTGTCCTCGAGGATCGTTTCGCGGACAACCTGGGGATCTTCGATGAGTCGGTTCTGGAGGTGGATGCCGCCCGCACTCCCCTTGTTGATCTTCTCGATTTCGACAACCCCGAGGAAGGCTTGCTCTTTCAGGATGTCGCGGAACCGACGGACGGAGAGGATATCCATATCGAGATGGTTGCAGATGCGTTCGTACTGGTCGTACACCCGGCTCGTGAGGAAAGCATCGTCGTTGGTGTTGACACTCAATTCCGTTAGCGCCAGCAATGCCGCCTTCGCCTGCGTGGGTGCACCGTTCACGAGTTCTCTGAACCGGTCCTTTTCGGCGTGCTGCTGCGCCTGGCGGACGTGTTCCTCCGCCACTTGCTCTGCCCCGGCCTCGTAGGCGACCTCCCCGGCGTGGCGAAGAATATCGATCGCCTTCCGAGCATCGCCGTGTTCCTGTGCGGCGAAGGCAGCCGAGAGCGGAATCACGTCCTCGGAAAGGACGCCGTCCTGGAAGGCGTCCTCGCGATTGAACATGATCTCCCGGAGCTGGTTGGCGTCGTATGGCTTGAAGAACAGCTCCTTGTGTTGAAAACTGCTTTTCACGCGCTCGTTCACGTTGTCGACGTACTGGATCTTGTTGCTGATCGCGATGACACCGACGCTACAGTCGATTTTCCCCGCCTCTTCAGCGCGCGAGAGTTTCATCAGCACGCTGTCGTCGTTCATCAAGTCGATCTCGTCCAGGATGATGATCACAGAATCGAATTGAGCGTCAAGCGTCTTCCAGAGGAGTTTGTAGTATTTCGACGTACTGAGGCCGGTATGAGGAACGGTGATTCCAGTAGAAGATTCATCGTTCAGCTTCGCGGCAAGTGAGGAGATTGCCTGGGTCTCGGTATTGTCTTCTGCACAGTCGAGATACGCTGTTCCAATCTCGACGCCATCCTGAGCAGCATTTTGAGCTCGTTGACAGACGTGTTTTGAAACGAGAGATTTACCGGTCCCTGTTTTCCCGTAGATCATTACGTTCTCCGGAGAGTACCCGTGGACAGCGCCATTGAGGCGTTTTGCGAGTTTCGAGATTTCCTCGTCGCGACCGACGATCCGGTCAGCCTCTGGAACATGGCCGATTTTTAGGAGATCCTTGTTCGCGAAGATACGATGCCCGGATTCAAAGAGGGGATCGTCGACAGAATTGGGTGAAGAGTCGGGCGTCATTGAATATCACACAGTGTGAGCGGAAGAAGTATAAATCTAGTGGAGGACACCACCCCACGTTTCCGACGTTCCTTGTCCGATATCAGCGTGAAGATGCCATAATTCGCTGGAATTGGATTGTTGACAATATAGCCGTGTTTCCGACGTGAGATAGGAAACCCGAAGACGGAAGCGTGGCCGCGATCTCGGATTCCGAACCCACACACCCCACGTTTCCGTCGTAATCAGCGAACAGGTGGGGAGGGGACTTGAAGAAGACGTCCACGACGAGATTACCAAGACGAGATGGGTCTGATCGTCCATAGCCAGTCATCCACAGAATCAGCTGGAGAGGATTATTTCACCTGAGGAGGCGAAGTACTTCGTCTCCTCTTTTGTCGAAGTACACTTAGTGGGCTTTTCTCAGCTATGTTACTTTAATCTATGTATTGCAGCAGTTAGTTCATCTATAAATTGTTCCTAGACCAACATAATTAGTGGCTACCTAGTACTAATCGTAGCTTCTCCCTACGTCGTCGTGGAGAAACGACGGAAATGCGGGGGGTGTGATCCCTTCGAAATCAGCCGCACCCCCTCCATCCACATCCAGTAACGACGGAAACGTGGGGTGAGTGTCTTCCCCCCAAGTCTCCCTCGTCCGGATTGATCGGACCCATTCACACTCTGGGGGGTGTCGTCTGTTCCGTTTCCGATAGTACTAAAACAAACATTCAGCTATGGTTCGATCTCGTCTACTCGTCGGGACTGACGGGGCCTTTGTACTGGGAACGAATCTTCTCTCCTTCTCGCCACTGCCAGTAGTAGTAGCGGTTGTCGTTGATCTCCTTAATCGTGATCGTCGCCTTCGAAGGAACGTCATCCGGGAGGTCCTCTGGTCGCTCTTCGACCTCCTCATCCTTCTCGTTTTCAGTTAATCGTACTTCTCGCTCGCGATGCTCGGCAAGTTTCTCGGCGAATCGAGCGACTTGTCGGAGTACCTCTGAGGACTGCTCATCGAGCTTCGAAACAATGTCAGCTGGGACTTCACGAGGTGGGTCTGGTGGAGAGTATGACATGGGTCACGGCTCTGTTAACCAACGTTGTTGGCCAATATCTTAGAACTGTTGGTTAAATCTCTCGTCTATTGGATCGTGAACTCCTCGATAACCAACGCTGTAGCTTCGAGTTCTCGTCGTCGCTCCTCTCGTTCTTCGATCTCTTGGTCCAACTCACGAATTTCTGCTGCAAGTTGTTCGACCATGTCCATCGTCTCCGGGAGACGGCCATCGGGACGAGGGACGTTCCCACTCCGAATTTCGAGATCGGCTCGCCGTACATGTTTACATCCACCGCTTGGATTCTGCTTCGTAAAATCTGGACACGTACACGTCTTACTCGCGATGTCGACCTCGTAGATGTTCCCTGACTCCGATTGCACCTCGTAGATTCCTCCCTTCTGGAGTAGCGAGACGTCCATCTCTTCGTTTCGAGCTCGCTTTGTGCGAGGCTCGAGTTCCTCCTGAGACGGGTCTTTGCCAATGGTGGGTTGCTGGACAGCTTCAGTAGGTGTTGAAGCTGCAGGAGTCGATGCTACAACTCCACCATCAGGAGAGTACACCCGCTCTTCGTGTTCTGTTTCGTCTTCGTTCTGTGTCTCGACGTCGTCAGTTCGTTCGCTCATGATTTCGGCTGAATCGACGTGACGAGTTCGCGCACGCCGTCGCCCTTCGACGGCGTGAAAAACCGCTTTCAACGCACCCGGAACTTCACTCGATTAGTTTCGACTGTTACGAGTTCCAGAAGTTGTCTGAATCGTTACTCCACGAGTGATCCAATGATCTCCTGAGCAGTGGAACTGATTCGACCGAGGCGCTCTTGAATTGCTTCTGAGTCATCGCCCTGCCAAGCAGCGAGATAGAATGCAGATCCGCTCGTGTCGAGTCCGAAATACCGACCGACGATGTACGCGACGGCTTCTGCTTCGACCTCGCGCTTTGCCCGTTCGGGTTCATCCTCGATATCGAAGTGTAGCAACGCGTGGGCGTACTCGTGAATCAGCGTGACAGCGAGATCTGCCTGATTCGATCGGGCTATCGCTTCGACGACTGGCTGGAGGTTGTGTAGGCTCCGGTACTTACAGACTCCCTTCGCGTCGCCATGCTCCCAGTCGTCAGCATCGACAATGCGTACCGTCACACCGAGTTTATCAGCTGCTCCTTTGAGCGCTGGCACCAGGTCGTTGGCGTCGCCCATCGCTGCGGTCTTCAGTTCGGGGAGCGGCTCTCCGTCCGTCTGGGAGACGTTGAAGACTGGTGCTGGTTTGAACCCGACAAGGCCTTTCGACCACTCATCCGCCGACGTCTCGTTGTACTCACAGCCGATTTTCTCGTGGTAGCTGGGCGAATTCTCACACTCGGGACATCGCTTGGTGATGATCGGAGCCCAGATCCAGATGGCCTGTTCGCCTTCCTGGACGTGTCGATCGAAGTCGTTTCGCCACGTATTGTAGCCTGCGACCTTCGTTGCCTCTGGATGCTGGAGCTTGATCAGGAGCGTATTTCGGTGCGAATAGTCGTGGAAACGACTCTGGACATCCAACCACTCCTGGAACTCCTCACTTGCTTGTGCATCGTCGACGCGGTCGACGAGGTCGTCGATCCACTCTTCGATGGTACTTTGCATCTCGTCGTGTCGGGTGTCGGTCTTCTCGAACGAGACCGACGAATCACTACTCGTAGCCATTGTTTTCAGGATTGAATTATCGCAACTGCGCCGATTCAGATCGCGCCGCACCCCTTGGGGCGCAAAAAACAGCTCGCTGCTCAGGCTGGCGGGAAGTAGACGCTTTGTTCGCCGGCTAGCCCTTCGAGCTGGTTCTGATGCCGATGCGTGAAGTAGCAGTCGTAGCTACAGTACCCACAGATCACTCCCGTATCGTACTCTGCTACGAAGGGACCCCGTTCAGTCGTCCAAACGTTCACATCGCACTCAGTACAAGCTGCACTCTCGATATCACTCGGTGACGGGCCGCGATACTCGAACTCGACGCTGTCTTTCCGAGTTGTCGATTCGGGCCATACGCCTCGTGCCTGCCAGAATTCTCGAACCTTCGCGAGACTGCACCGAACGGTTTTTCGGATCGTCATGTGCTCGGCGTCGCGACCACTGTCGTCCCACCCATTAGCTGTCCAGAACTCGCCGAACTGTGCGCCACGGTGAAGACCATTCCAGTCGAGGCCGACGATATCTGCGGGTGGGTCTCCCGTCAGTGTGGGACGGGTGAGCTGCTTAATGACGTCCAGTTGTTTCGGCGGACTCCCTCCAAGTATGTGGACGCGACGACCACGCCAATCACTCGGCTCTGAGAACTCGTGAGCGAGTCGATCGGCGTATCCCCGGGAGTACCCGACGACGAGGTCATCAGGGACCGCGTGAATCGCGCCACGGCATTTGGGGACGATGACGAGGTCCGATTTTGGGTAGCTTCCTTTGATCTCGCGAGCAGCAGCGACGTATCGGTCCACTTCTTCGACTCCGTAGGCATCGCCAATCACCCCGACCTGGGGCTCGTGCTCGAAAAAGCGCTCGACGTACCGCTCTAGGTCTGGATTTCGAAAATCGTTATCGAGCATCCCAACAGACAACTCTAACGCTTTGAACTGCTGCTGTTGGTAGGTACAGTCCTCGCGAAAGCCTGTAAGAAAGCCGAGTCGTCGCGCGTCATATGCGAACGGAACTCGATGGAGGAACGCCACGTGGTCAGCCTGCCGAGCAGCTGCAATTTCGCTAGCTGCATTGCTGGTCGTACTCGCAGTGAGTGCCATAATGAATCAACGCGGGAACTCTCCCCGCGCCCCTCCTGGGGGAGAAAAACTGCTCCCGGCGGCTAGCCGTTAACCAACATCGGTTGCTACTGGATATGCCATGTTGGTTAATCAGGCTGGTTCCCTGTGGGGGCTGCTACGTTGTCGGCTCAGCAGAGATACCTCGCAGATCTCAGTTCAGTAAGGGAGGTAGTCCGGCGCGATATCCCCGGTCAGTACACTACTCTCGAAGGCGTCGCTTTCGCTGCCCTCGGGGTCGATGATTCGATAAACTGCATCACCGCTCCAGTCACACTCCTCGCTCGAACACACCGCGCTAGCCAGGGCTCCGTTCTCTGTATCGAGATGGACACTCTGGAGATCGAGTCGCTCGCTACAGAGTGGGCACGTTGCCGGAACTTGCGCATATCGGTAGCCCGTACTGATGTCGATGTCATCTTGCTCAGCGTCGATGCCACGAAGCCAATCGACAAGATGGCCGACTCGTAAACGGAACTCGGTGAGAAGCGCGTTGCGGGCTTGCTCGTCGACAGGGAGCTCGGCGCTATCGAGAGTGATCGTTACTCGAGACGCTGTCGTCTCATTGGTTTCTTTCATTTATTGACCTATGGGTGTACGTTCGATTCCCTCGCGCCCCCTTGGGGGTCGAAAAACCATTCCCAGCTGTTACCCTCTGGTGTTACTGGTCGGTTTTACTCTCAAGAATAGCAACGATATCAGATAGATCGAAGAGACGAAGATCATCACGCTCGTCTGCAGCTTCCTCGACCGAGCGTTTGAACCCAGAGCGGCTGAACAAGGCGAATTCATACGTCGGCTCACCACCTCCAATGGGTGTCCAGTCGATGTGCTCCACGTCGTCTTCGAGATCCGTGAGCACGTCATAACCGAGGGGGGTGTTGGTGAATTTCGCTTCGCCAGCGATCAGCGTTGACTCGTCAGTTGGTGCGACGACATCTACCTCCCGGCCCTTGTACCACCACTGGCTTGGCACCTGTGTGAGCTGGTAGTCTGCATAGAGCGCCGGCACCGCCTGGTGACAGAGCGATTCGAACGTTTCGCTGACGAAGTCGGGCAATTCCGGTTCGATGAGATCCGCGTAGGCGTTCTCGCCGTAGAGTTCGTACTGTCCCCCGCGGCCGTAGAGATAGCGGAAGTAAAACCGGAACACGGGATCCCGGATCTGGTATCGCGTCCGCTTGCTGCGTGCCGGGTCGGCGAGTGCTGGATGGTGTTTCTCGATGATCTGGAGCGTTTCCAGCCGGTCGAAGTAGTACGACGTGTTGGTGCTCTCGATGCCGGCTCCCTGGGCGATCTCGTTTCGACTGCGGTTCCCGCTGGCCATCGATTCCAGTACGGAGAAATACGTGTTCACCTCGTTGAGCTCCATCTGGAGGACGGTTTCGGGCTCGTCGTGGAGTGGGCCATCCGGGTCGCACAACAGCCGCGTGATGTTCTCTCCAAAGCTCTGTGATGGATCGAGAGGGCTGAGATATCGGGGTGTGCCGCCGAAGACGCCATAGACGAACACCCGTTCTTCGGGATCGTACGTCGGCACGAACTCTTGGATGGAACGAAACGGCAGCTGGGTGAGTTCGAGGCGGCCATTCGGTGTCTGGGATACCCGGCCGTAGAGTGGCGCACCGCCATCGAGGACGTGGGTATGAATTATGCCGATTGCAGAGCCTGTGAGTACGAGCGTCGCCTGACTCTCCTCGACAGCTGTATCCCACAGGTGTTGAATAACCGACGGAAGCCCCTCGTTCGATTCAATGAGGTACGGGAATTCGTCGATGACGATGATGGCGTCTCTGTCGGTGAGGTACGTTAAGAGCGGTTCCCATTCCTCTTTGACGGCCGTGATGTCTGGATAGGTCGTCGCTGCTGCCTCGACGAATCGCCTGAGCTGTGTCGTCGCTGTTCCTTGGACTGCCTGATAGTACACGGCATCGTCGCGGTCGGCAATCGATTGGCGGACGAGTTCGCTCTTGCCGATCTGGCGGCGCCCATAAATAATTGCGAGTTCTGCAGCGTCACTCTCATAGAGGGCCTGCAACCGATCGAGTTCATCGATACGATTGACGAACTGGTCCATACCCCGAGTCGTTGTGGGAGGTACATATATGCTCCGAAGTTAGGAATCAGACTATAATAGTCTGAACTATAATAGTCAAAACTCTAATTCAGTGGGCCAATTATTCGAGCTAGCAACCATTAAGGCTCCGACAGACATTTCCGAATGTCCCGTCAGTCCTCTTGTGAGCGGATTTCGTTGGCCTGCTGTTCAAGCCGGCGGAGGATCTGAACGCTTCCCCGGTTTGCATTCTCGTAGGCAACGCAGGCTCGCAACGTCTCCATGTCGTTGATTGTCACGATACCGGCGTTGATGAGCCGCGTGTTTGGTGGCTCGAGACGCTGTTTTGGCGTAAGACCGCCCGATTCGACAGATTGATCTGATGGATCACTCACTGATGTTCGCCTCCGCACTTTTGAGGCGAGAAAAAACGGCTCTAGGTTGACCTGCTTCCGTGACCGGCTATCAGCTGCACGTCACGCACTCAGACCCCACCGAACATCGTCTTCGACTGCCTGCAGTTCGCGTTCTGCACGCTTGACGCAGTCACGTCCAACGAGTTCGATCGCTGTTTCTCGACCGATTTCGTCATTCACGTACCGTGAGAGCACCCGTTCGGTGAGATCCGTGGCCATGTCTCCGCCATTGCTCTACGATGAATTAAACATCCCTGGATACTCTGTTGGCAGCCCAGGTTAGTTTAGGCGGTAGTTCGCGTCAGTGTTGACCTCGTCGTACATACGGCCGAGCATGTCGAGTGCTGACTGGAAGTGCGCGTAGTGCTCGTTTGCGAACGCAACGGTTTCTTTGAGTGGGATGACGGGCCGTCCGTCGACCATCTCGGCATCGATCTGTGACCGTGACTCCAGAACGACCTGGATGGTGCCATCGAGATCTTCAGTAGGCTGGCGCTCTTCCGAAGTCGGGATTCCGAACCGATCGAAGAACTCCGTCCAGGCGTCGAGGTCGGACTCGTAGACGGCGATGAACAGCGGATAGTCCTCTGGGTCGCGAGCGACCTGGTAGCCACCGCGGGTCCAGACGTAGACCGCATCGATGCCAGTGTATGCATACTCCATCCCCGCGAATTGCGGGAGGACGTACACCTCTGGGATCGACGTTGGTGAGGTGTCTGCTGCCGCCGTCAGAAATTCGAGACCGGCGTCTCGGAGTGTCTGATCGACGAGATGGTTCCCATTGTCGTACGCGACGTATCCCGCCTCCTCGAGCCGATTCACGACGCGACACCGGAGATGGAATCATCTGAGTCGAGTGCGAGGATGACCTTGAGTTCCTTCTCACCGCACACTTCGTACATTCTAAGGCTACACGATTCTGTGCAATAGTCAAAAGAAATACTATTCGTGTGGGTCGGCTGGCTGGATCTGGCGAGTGTCCTCAGCGAGGTCGTGGATATACTCGCGGAGGGTTTCCATATCTTCGCGGGCGTCTTCGAGCGTTTTACCCTTCACTTTGGCCGTGATCTTGTCTTGATCGCGGGTGCCAGTACCGCGAGTAAGTTTGACCGTGAGTGAGACGCCGACATCGCTTCGCTCGACGTACTCGGTTGGTGCCTGACACTCACGGTTCTGCGGCGATTCTAGGCCCGTACGTGGCTGCTGGGTGTGTTCTGACATTGATTGCTTTCTGTGATCGTTAGTTGACGGACGGTGCGACTGGATCGTCGACTATCTCACGAAGGGCTGCATCTATCTCGCGGCCGGTGAGTCGCCAGCAGCCGTCGGGTCCTGTACACTCTAGCTGGCTCACTACTTCGGTCTTGAACGCCTTGTACTCCGCAAGCGCCAACTCCTCGTTCTCCGCAAGCGCCAACTCCTCGTTCTCCGCAAGCGCCAACTCCTCGTTCTCAGTGTAATCGAGCAGGAGGGCGAGTGCGAGTTGGGCCGGCCCGCTGCCACCATATCCCCATTCGAATCCCGAAGGACTGTGATTCGCCACCTCCAGACTCCGCTCTGGCGTGAGCTGTTCTTGGTCCGATTGGTTCTCGACGATAGCGCGGCCTCGACGACGGTAACCGACGTAGATGACGTCGGGATCAGCCGAGGTCCGTGACTGTACGTGCGAACGTGGGTCGCTGATTCCACTCATAGGTTGGTTCGCGGGAGGCTCGTCCGATTACCCCCGCACCCCTCTCGGGGGTTCAAAAACAGGACAGGACTGCGTTCGGCAACGTATTTGGCAGTTGCAACGTACTGTTCAGGTATATCGGGATGGCTGTACTGGACGATCTCTCAGGGTTCGAGTTTGAGGACGTGATAGAGGACGTCTTCCGAAATCTCGGGTACGAGAACGTCCGTCAGGCTGAGCGAACCGCTGACGAGGGCCGGGACGTCATCATGGAGGAGGTCGTCGACGGCACTCGGCGCGCGATCATCGTGGAGTGCAAGCACACGGGGACGGTCGGGCGCCCGGTCGTCCAGAAGCTCCACTCGGCGATCGCGACGTTCGACTTTGACGGCCCGAAACGCGGGATGGTCGTGACGACCGGCCGGTTCACGAATCCCGCCCAGGAGTACGCCCAGCGTCTCCAGCAGAACGATGATCCCCATCCCATCGAGCTGATCGATGGCGAGGACCTCCGGGAGATCGCCGACGAGATCGCTCTCGATCTCTACAACGGCCGCATCGAGATCCTCTGTGACGAGACACTACGGCCGTATGACCCGGCGGTGGATGTCGACGCACCTGTCCAGGAGGCGTTCCGCGACATCGAGCACATCGAGGCCGCGGATCTGCCGGTGCCGCACTCGCAGGTAACGTTTCGGCCGGTGGTCGCGATCACCGCCGACACGAACACTGTCTTCGAGACCTCCGTCGGTGTCATCCACCGGATCAACGACCGCACACAGTTCGTTGTCCACGCTGAGCGCGGCCATCCGAAGGTGGCCGACGACGATGTCGCGACGCTGGTCACCGAGAATCTCCACGCGACGGTCCCCCTCGATACCGGGCAGTTTACCGAGGTATTCGATGACGTCGAGGAGCGCCGGTTTGGCCAGACCCAAACGGAGTACAAGGAGTGGGCTGTTGACCGCCTTCAGGACTACCACACGACGACGGTGACCTACACCGGCGACAACAACGTCACCTACAACAAGACGTGTGAGCCGAATCTCTCGGACATCTCAGTGCAATCGATTGAGGCGGTGTATCTACCTGAGGTTCGGCAGACGACAGAGATACTGGAGTATTCGTATCCGTACGAACACTATGCCGCTGGCCCCTCACGGGTCACTCTGGAGGACGGGATCCATCGGTGTGTCCACTGCGAGACGAGCGGCGTCGACGGGACGTACACCTACTGTCCGAACTGCGGGGCGATCGCCTGCGACAGCCACATCAAGACCGAACGGCTCGAAGAGGAACCGGTCTGTACAGGTTGTGCGGTGACCGAACGGTTCGCGCTGAAGACGAAGTACTTTTACGACGAGAAGAATCTCGAGTCGTTCCGAGAGGAGTACGCAGAGATGCCACTCCACGAGAAGGCAATGGAGAACAAGCTGCTGGCTGGCGGGAGTGTGGTTGCGACCCTGTTAATCGTCCTCGGCGTTCTCGTGATCGGCGGCATCATCTAATCGGTCGCAATTTTCCGCCGGGCTGCGGGCGTTGTTGTTACGAAACTCCGTACTGCTCTTTGAGTGCCATATATTCGTCGTTCTTTGGAAGGATGACTGGCAGATCATCTGTCCTGTCGTAGTCACCCTGAAGTGGCCGATACAACGCGTCCACAGTAGGTTCCAGGTCGTACCACCGTGCGGTCTCGATGAGTGCTTCTTGATCGATATCTTGCGTCTCGATCAACAGCATCGAATAACTGACGCGACGGGATCCGCTACCGAGAAGGAGCGTATGGCACACGGCTTCAGCAGGCGTTAGCTCCTCGTCTGGAGCATACCAGAACGGAGGCTCGCCGGCGAGGAAAAACTGTAGACCATACGCTGCAAACCGGCCCAGTCCGGTCATCTCCCAGTCTGGAGCTGCTTGGAGCGCGTCCGCATCCTCAGCGGTCTGTACGCGGACGAGGGATCGCTTCGGATCGCACCACGCGATCGTGGCGCTGGGGGCGATTTCCCGGACTCGTGCTCGATGTTCATGCTCTACGGTGGCCCGAGCGAACGCCAGCAGCGGCGAGACTTCGTCACGGAGGGCGTACTTCGGATCGGATCTGGAGAGTAATGCTCGGTGCTTGAGCGGTGATAACGCGCTGTGGACACCTTGTCGGGTGATTCCAAGCCGGTCTGCGATATCAGCGATATGCCGTGGCCTATCGAGATACCAACACACGCGGAGTGTGGCTGGGGAGAGCAGTTCCGTCCAGTCTACGTGGCTGAACTCCGACTGGAGCGTTCGATACGCTTCGGTGACGGGATGTTCCGCGATGCGGACTCGACGCTGATTGCTGGGGCACCAGGTTTCTGCGAGCAATCCCGCTGCGAGCAATTCGTTGAGTACGTCGTACAGATGTTCTCGTGAGTACTCGGTTTCAGCCGCGAGTTCCTCCGGTGTTGGTTCACAGCCGGTACTCAGCGCGTCAAGCACGGCGAGTCCGGCCTTCGTAATCATCTGGGTCTTTCTAAATCCTAACTATATAAATACGATTTGGGATTTTACTTGACGACTGCTTCGTCCCGACCCCAGTTCTGTGAGAGCGTCCTCGAGCGACCCGTGGAATTGCCAACTCGCCCGCTTGAAGGCCCCGTCGGTCGGGCCGTCCTATCGCGGGTGCCCGGAATGCTCGCTCACCTTGGCACTCCACTCGGTCGGCTCGTCGAACGGGTTCCGCGTCGGGAGTTCGACGAAGTAGAGGTACTCTTCGTCGCTGTGGATGCCGTCAGATGGATCCTCAACGCCATGGCTCAGCAGGAACAGCGGTTGATCGAGGTGCTCCATATTGGATGGCTCAAGGAGGTCCGCTGGCTGCGCTGCGTCGATCGTTCGCTCTGAATCCCCATCCAGATACAGACTGACTGTCGAGTGCTTGTCGAGGAACACCAACGCCGCTGCCGTGTAGGCTGGTCCTCTCTCGGCGCAGGTCGCATCGAGGAGGTCTTTCAGCTGTGTGAGATCCTGCAGGACGCTTGCCGGGTATCCATCCGAATGGCGATACACCTGTGCAACACGGTCGGCGTCGCCTTCGGTTTCAGTGGTCTGTTCGACTCGTTGCATAAACCGCAGTTGACTCCGTGTCGACATCGGTACTCGCCGGCACGAGTGCGCCGGCGCCCATCACCGGCGCACCACAAACACTGATGCCAGCTACTTACTCGATTTCCAGATTCCCCGTTCCTCCTTCAGCACTCTCACTGTTTTCATCCCACTCGAGTTCGAACTCGATGCTCAGTTCTCCAGGGACATCGGCCGGCCCTTCCCGTTCGGCTTTGACTTCGAATGTCGGCCGTGCCGGGGGATCCATCGTGACGGACTCTTCCCCCGCCCTCAGGGTGATCGAATCTCCCTGTTCGAGCTTTTCGGCGACGCTCCGGAGGTACGACGCGATTTCGTTTCTACTCTGGGCACTCTCGGATTTGAACAGGACTTCTTCAGGCATACACTCTCACTTACACCCGCTACTCGGATAAGTGGCCCTCTCACTCTCACAACGAAAATTTACTCGTTACGCTAGGTGGGAGACCTCCTCAGGCTCCTCGACGTCGTCGAACTCGCCGCGCTTGACAGGCTCCCAGTCCTCACCCGGCTCCGGACTCCACCAGTCGACCTCGTAGGCGCCAGGTGCGCCGAGGATCTTCACTCGCGCCGACCCATCAGGTAGGTCGCGACGCAGTTTCTCGTCGACGTGAAGGTTCCAGGTCGTGGTAGAATCGAAGCAGGCGAGCACGGCCTCCTCGTAGCCGCGTGTCTCTCGGGATTCTTGGAGTTCGACCTGCGTGTTGCAGTTCTTGCAGAACCCCCTCGAAGGGGATGTGAGTGAAGACCTCCTGCCCGCAGACGGGGCACCAGAGGAACTCGAACAGTGCCTCACTGTGTCGGTCAGGTACTTCAAGGGTCATTGGTTGACTAACCCGGCCGTCCCGGGCCACCACCTCGTGCCCGGACGAAAAACAGCGCCCAGCATTCACTCACTCACCGTTCGGCGCCGTAGATGATGCGTGAGGGGGCCTCGTACCCACAGTCGGGGCAGTCGTACCACCGCTGGACCTTCGCCCCGTCTGCCGCCTTCTCGCCGACGCAGACGTCGTCGTTCGGACACTCCGGACAGCTGAGTTCCGGAGCGGGCCGCTTTCGGAGCTCGTCACGGAACGATGTCGCGTCCTTCGTCTCGTACCCCCGCGACCACACCGGGTAGCCGTCGACGATGATTGCTCCACGCCACTTGTACCGGTAGGAGCCCAGGGCTCGATGCAGGACGGCTCGCGCACCGGTCTCGGTGTTCCGATACGCGAGTGTCGGCGAGCGACTCTCTCGTCGCCAGTTGGTGATGCGCGGCATTGTTCAGAAATGGACGTCAGCGGGCACGACCCAGAGCTCTTCACTTTCCTCGAGGAGTCGGTCCAACTGTCCACGGTGGCGAATGCCGGTTCCGTGTTCGGTGTACAGGAAGATCGTCGGGCCGTCGTACGCACCGACCTGGTGGAAGACGTGCCGGGCGAGGTCCTCGTCGCGCATGATCTCCTCGTCGGAGAGCTCGTCGATGGCCTTTTTCACCCGTTCGAGGTTGCGCTCGAACTCCTCCTTCGTTGCCTCCCACCCACGCTTGAGGAGATCCTAGCCGTCATCGGAGTCGACGGGGGCTGCAGTCGGGAGCTCACCCCATCGCGCCTTCCCCGCAACGGACGTGTCCTCCTCGTCGAAGGTCACAAAATAGTCGAATACTGCGCAGGAATGCGGCTCAGAGCCGACTAACCGATTGAACACTGTTTTCCCTGCAGCCAATGCTTCGTTTTCTGTCGATGCCTCTACGAGCGCGTAGATGACCATATGCATCTGAACCACTTCAACGCCCGTCGGTACGGTCACCGACGCGCGCCAGTCTCTTGCTGGCGCGAGTAGACAACTACCAGAGGAGACGATGATTCTATAGTAGAGATTAGAAGTAATTGCTCACCTTTGGTATAGAGAGCCGATCAAGAGCGGTATCAATCGCTGTTGTGAGTTCAGAAAGTGAATCAAAGAACTGATTGCTTAGTGCTGATTGAAGTTGTCTCCAGCACTCCTCGACCGGGTTGAGCTCTGGCGAATACGCTGGCAATCTCACGAAGGCGAGGTCGTCACGGGCCGCCAGGTCCGTGACGGCCGACGCCCGAAAATACGGTGCTCCGTCCAGCACAATAATCAAATTATCTTCGAATTCGTTGCATAATGTGAGAATGAGATGTTTCGCGTGTTCGGCAGTCACGTACTCTTCGAATCGAGAGAAAAAGCGATCACCGTTTTCGGTAATTGCGCCCAAAAGACACGTCCAGTCGCGTTGTCCGGATAATTCAACAGCTGGCCGCGTGCCGCGCGGAAACCACGCGGCACGCGGCTCGACCTGCACGGATTTCTTGGTTTGATCGATACAGACTACTGTGGCGTCCATCTCCCGCCGCTTTTTTTGAGTTCCTCGCGGAACGTTTCTTGGTCATCAGCATCAGACTCGGCGGCTGTACGGCGTGGTTTTTGGTAACTCAATCCCGCTTCTTTGAGCAAGCGCCGACAGCTCGGGATTGAGTACTCGACATCGTACGTCTCCTCCAGATACTGCTGGACAAGCGCCGGCGTCCACGCCGGCGCGTCGATCCCAACTTCCGCAGGAAATTTGTGGACAGTTTCTTCGAACATCTTTTGCTCATCTTCTGAGAGCTTTCGTTTTCTTCCAGATCAGTGAGCATCAGTCATGGCCTGTTCAAGCGACTCGAGACCGACGAGTCGCTTGAGCCAGCTATAGATTGTCCGTCGCTGAACGCCGTACCACTCGGCTAGTTCAGTTTGTGTAAGACCATTTTTGTACGCTATTGCGGCTATTAGCCGTTGGGTCGGCTTCTTTCCCTCAGCATTGTCGAGAGCATCTTGCAATTCCTCGACAGAGATCTCGTCAAGGTGATCCATTACATCCAACTACAGTTTCTGAGTAGAAAGTTCTAACGCCTACTATAGTTCATAGAACTGATTTAACTATAAATGTAGATCAGATCCCCAATGGTTAGAAACCTACTATTATCTTATAAAATTTTGATAAAATTACAACTTACTTGAAGGCCGGTTTTAAGAAGGTACTCAGAGGAAGAATGGGGCTATAAGGAATCTGGCTCTAATGATGAAATCCGCCAATTTCGGTAGTCTATAAAATCCTGAAATCACATCACTTTAAAGATGTGAAAATGCTCGATCAAGATCGGCGCGGAGGTCGTCAAAGTGCTCGATATCGACGGGACTGCGAACGAGCGAATCCGGAATTCCGGCTTCCTCTCGCTCCGCGTCGGAGAGGTACGATGCAGACATCGTCGCGGGATGGTCGACGAGCGATTTGGTCCCCCCGAGACTCACGGCAAGCGTGAACGTAGTGAGTTCATCGAGGACAGCTCGTGTTTCGGCACTCGTCGCGTCCAACTCGAACGAGACGATACCGCCGAACCCGTCTATCTGTTCGCGAGCGAGGCCGTGTTGGGGATGCTGCTGCAATCCGGGATAATTGACCTGAGCGTCGCTGGATGACCGTCGAGGAACCGCGCGAGTCTGGCGGCGTTGGTTTCGTGACGATCCATTCGAAGTGGGACCGTCCGGAGACCTCGGAGGATGAGATAACAGTCGAACGGAGCAAGCGTTCCACCGAGGTCGTAAGCCTGTGTGTGCCGCACTGAATCTGTTATTTCATCGTCATCAGTCAGGATAGCACCCCCATCGAATCGCTGTGGCCGTTCAGATACTTCGTCGTACTGTGGACGACGACGTCGGCCCCGTGCTCTAGCGGTCGCTGAAAGTATGGTGTTGCAAACGTGTTATCGACGACGTACGTCGCATCGACGTCCGCTGCAATCACGCCTACAGCAGCGAGGTCGCAAAGCTGTAGTAACGGATTCGTCGGTGATTCCATCCAAATCAACGCTGTATCTTCGGTGACTGCCGCGGCGACGACATCCGTATCCGTCGCATCCACGTAGCCAACTGTAACGCCGAGTGGATCGACGAGCAGATCCTCGAAGAGCAACCGCGTCCCGCCGTAGATTCCGTCGAAGGCGACGACGTGATCTTCGGCTTCGACGACTGACAGGCAGGTCGCTGCCATCGCAGCGGTTCCGGACGTACATGCAATTGCATGGTCATTCACAGCTCGGCGAGCCGGTCCTCAAGGGCGTCACGCGTGTAGGGTTTCCGAAGCGAGTGTACTTGTAGCCGTGATCCGAGTCACCAGGACTGTGCATCTCGTGGGTCGTTGAAAGGTGAATCGCCGAGACGACGTCGCCAGCATTGGTCGCACCGACGTTAGTCCAATCGAAATGGGTTACCATGTTTCGAGGTGGTTATCTGGATCAACCATATGATTACACGAGTCGACTATTCGTGTATTCAAAAACGAAGCGTAATGATCATATGAGAACCCGCTCAGCCCTAAGTCAAACAATGCTCACGACCGGCTCCAGCTATACGGTGGTGTCGCCCAACTTCGTGCGAGACCGGCACAGCATTCAAAGTCAGCCTCTCCATAGGGTATACGAGGCTTTCCGTGCATAATCCTACCAGAATACAGTGGAGGAGGGGCTTGACGTCATTGATAATCGCTGTCCTTCGCTTCCTGGTTCATAGCAACCTTTTCATCTCACTGGCGACGGTCAGTGTCGCCGTCACGACGATCTTTCTCGCGAATCTTCCGCTTGAGTCGCTGCCACTGTTTATTGTTTTCGCGGCTACGATGTTCGTCTATACAGTCAATCGGTTCACTGACATCGAGGAGGACAAGCAGAATGTCCCCCAGCGTGCAGCGTTTACGAAGCGGTACGGTCGGTACTGGCTGGTCACCGGTATTGCGCTCTACATCGCCGCTGTCGGCGTTGCGATTACACTCGGCCTGTCTGGGGCCGCATACCTATTCCTACCGCTGGTGGTCGTCCTACTGTATTCTGTCGGCGGCGTCAAACGACTATTTTTCGTGAAAAATCTCGTTGTCGGTCTCGCCTGGGGCACGATCCCATTGGGCGTCGGTTACTATTACGGCCAACTCCGCTCACTCGAGATTCTGTTTCTGTTCGTCTATATCACGACTATGATCACGATCGCTGCAGTGATCTTCGACATAAAAGACATTGAGGGGGACCGCACAGAGGGAATTTCGACAGTCCCCAACCGCTTCGGCCCGGGGTGGGCCCGTATCAGTTCTTTGGTTGCCACAGTCGTCGTCGCCGCTGCAGTCGTCTTCCTCATAGCGGCTGGCATGCTCTCGCGACGGTACCTAGTTGTACTCGCGATGAACGCATACGTCAGTATGTATATCCCTTTCGCAACGTCGGACCGCGGCCCATTATACTACGGGTTTGTCGTCGACGGCGAACATGTATTCCTTATGGTCATCGTATTGTTAACCGAGTGGCTTGTCTGGTAGGATGTTTCAATCTTTCAGAACTGGAAACGCTACTAAGTACGTTCTCACGATAGTGAAATCCACCCAATCTCTTAGCATAGCTTATTAAACGAAGATGTTCGGACGAACATCCTCCTCGGTACATGTGTTCGGAGATAATATGAAATCGGTATTGATCACAGTACACTATCTTGCGCTCGGGTTGGGAGTCATCGGTGGTATCGTCGGCATCACAGTTCACGGCATAGAGAGCGGTATCCTCTGGGCTCTCGTCGGGTACTTCTTCGGAAAAGCGATTCAGAGTATATTTTGGACGATCGGTGGGGGCGATTAACGTAATCATTTCCCCAGAATTAACTGAGGATATCGAAGAATGAGCAGATCCGATAAAACAAGAGTTAAAAATTGGCCTACTCAATAGCTATTGTCGAGGGATTCCTGCCTCTCGAGCATCACGATTGCTGGCACAATGGATGCATGCTGGAAGATTACCCTGAACAGAGAAAACGCGGAAGTAGTTCTCGGTAACATGAGAACCACAGCCATCACATTCTGGCATTATGCAAGCCGTTGTTCCACTTCGGTAAATATCTTATCAACAGATAGTTGATTCGCGAGCGCTGCGGATAGATAGTTCAGAGCTGTTATTGCAGTTTGTGTCGACTCTATACTTTTCCGCTTCAGTGTAGAAACCGGCGACATAAGTGCGGATGAGTGCAGTATCGATACGAATGAGTAACTCGACGGGGAAGTAAGTCGAAGTGGTCTTGTCCACGAGCGGCTGCAGGAATCGCCGATCAAACGGTGGATATTGCTCGACGGAAGCCGGTACATGATCACGGGTCTGTTCCTGATTGTCGTTTTTGTCACGTGTGCCGGCATCGGAATCGCCGGCTATATCCCGGTCACCGACTCAGATACTGCAACGATGCTCGTCGCAGCTATTGTCGGCTGGGTTTACTGAAACGAGAATAGAGAACGACTCTATCTCACCATTCCTGTTATTCCTTTGGGGACAGTACTATACCTATGTCACAGTTTTATACTCTCGGTCACTCGACGAGATCGTTCGACGAACTTCTATCGATTCTTGATCAATACGAGATCACCCTCCTCGCTGATGTTCGGAGTTTTCCTCGCTCCCGGACGAACCCACAGTTTAACAGTGACCGATTGACAGAACGACTCCCAGAACATGACATATCATATAAACATATCGGTAATCTGGGCGGGTACAAGGACGTTGAGTTGAATGAATCTCCGAATGCAGCGTGGGTTAACGATTCATTCCATGCTTACGCTGATTATGCCCTTACCGAGGGGTTTCGAACTGGGTTGAATGAACTGCTCGAGTTCGGGGAGGAGTTCACGGTAGCGTATATGTGTGCAGAGAAGGTATACTGGCACTGTCACCGACGTATTATCTCCGATTGGTTGCTCGCACGTGGCCACGATGCTATTCATATTTTTGATGCAAATCGGTCTGAAGAACATTCACTCACACGGTTCGCAACAATAGAAGACGAGATAGTAACGTATCCAGAGTCGGAAAATGAACGAGTAGCCGATTCGAATAATGTCGATCCAGCCAACAGCTGACCTCACAAATAGAAAACGGGGTACTCCGATCTATGACGGATTTCATAACCTCGAGATCGGTCGCTACAATCCACCATCAGCGCAGGGAAAGTTGGCCATAATAGTAGTTGATAATACGGCTTCTTTCTTCAGAGTAGCCCGCGAAAACCACGGTAAGTATAGGGACTGTACTTACCGCGGGTTTCACGGTTCCTTCTAAATAGAGAAATTGTGCTATTATCTCCTGATAACTACTCGATCAGAACAGTGAATTTGTCGTTGAATGGCTCTGCTGAAGTCTTATTTGTTCTACACTTCTGCAGACTACTAAGAAGGAAGGAGACCTTCGGACTCACAGTCGAATCCGTCCTTCCATCGAACACCAACAGTTGGATCCAAAAGTCAAAGGACAGAATGTAGGCTCGCATCACTCGGATTCTCAGATAACCAAACTGAATGCGATGGTCAATTCGGTGTCGACATAACGTCTCTCGATAACCGACTCACAATCTGTAGGTTCGACTGCTGTACCAGAGCGACTAACGACTGTTGAGGGCGAAGGCCAGTTATGGCGACTGAAGAGCAACGGTCAAATCAGACCACTCCCGACCAACATGACTCCGGTACAGGGATCACAATTACGAACAACCGAATGATTCGGTTCTTATTCACGAACAAGAACGTCCAACACGCAGTCAACCTAGTCACCGTTGCGATTTTCTTCTACGCGATCTATCGGGCCGCGGTGGGTCCAACGGATTCAGCAACTAACTTCGGTAACGTCGCGTTCTTCGGCCTTTGGTGGACTCCAGTTATGCTTCTCAGCCTCGTCTTTCTCGGTCGAATCTGGTGCTACTTCTGTCCGATGGGAGCGATCGTTCGGTTTACCCAGCGATTCGGACTGCAACGTCACTTTCCAATGTATACGCGGAAGTGGGTTGTGCTGGGGATACCGCTGTCCGTTCTGTCGCTGACGGCGCTTTCGTTCGCCATGGCGCGGTGGCCGATGTACAAAGCTGGCGTCGCGTACTCGCCTCGTCTCATCCCCGTGTATTGGCTTACCATTCTTGGCGTCGCCGTCGCCGTCAGCCTCGTCTACCAACGGCAGGCGTTCTGTCGGTACGTCTGCCCCGCTACGGGCGTCATGAGCGTCACCTCGAAATTCTCGCCGCTGGAAATCGCACAGAACACCGAGACCGGCGTCCAGTGTGCGACACTCGAATACAAGAGTGACTTCCTCAGTACCGATCGCCGGTGCACCGCCTGCATGAAGTGTACGACAGAACAACCCGACGAAGATGTCGAGCTACGGTTCCGCTGGCCGGGCGCAAAGGTCCTCACCGAGCGCATCCCGCTCGTTGACGAGGCACTCGTCGCACTTATCATCTGGGCCGTTTTCCCGATCGATCACGTGCTCGGCGGTCCCGTCGAAGAAACGACGGTCATCGGGAACCTTCCCGGCGTCCTCGCCCCGACCGCGGCCTACGCCGTAAGTATTCTTGTGACGATTCTGGCGTTCACTGCCGTCAATCGCTTAGCGAGCAGTTGGAGCGGTATCGACTGGACGACATCGTTCACGAAGTTCGGCCTCGCGTACGCACCCCTAGGGATCATGTTCACGCTCGGTAGTCACGCTATCGGCGGACTACTGGAGTCGGGCGGACAGATGCTGAACGTGTTCGCGCGCGGACTGGGGATACCGCTTTCCCTGCCGACGGGGGCGAGTCCCGCGATTGTATCGGCCTGGAACAACTTTTTCGTCACCGGATGGCTATGGCTCGCGGTTCTTTGGAGTGCGGTGATCGCGTGGCAAATCGCACGGACAATGACTGACTCGAAAAAATTAGCAGTAAAAGCGTTTGCGCCGCACTTTGCACTGATGGCTGGGAGTACGTACGTCGTTGCCACCGTTTTAGCGAGTCACTGATAGCTATCTTGCAATTTCTTTTTGCCATTATGTACGATCTCCATTTAAAGTATACGTCATACCACTGAGTCAATCAGAAAAACAGGTTCGATAAATCGGCACTGTCTAGTTAGCGCAGTTTGAGAAGCGAGCAGGTCGTGGAGTTGGTTTGGACATGCAGCTCGCAGACCTGCTCAGCGAGTCTTACGCGACGGATTTAGAAGAATCTTGGGAGCGTGAGCGGACGGCGACGCCCGTCAGGGTGTTCGCCGTTCGGCTCCACGCGACCGGTTGTTCGCTCCGAGAGACACAAGCGATTCTTCGCTTAATCGGTGTGGAACGCTCTCATCAAGCAATCTGGCACTGGTACATCGGCTGGCTGACAGCGTGCCAGACCCGCCGACGTCCACGAGAGCGAAGCTCTCGTGCAGCCCATCAGAACGCGAAGCGTTCTGAGGACGGCGCAGCTGTCGCGGGTCGCCATTGATGAAACTGCTGTCAAGATCAACGGCGACTGGCCTTGGGTATACGATGCAATAGACTTAGACTCACGACTAATTCTTGATGTAGCAGTGTTCGGACGACGAGGCACCGATCCAGCCGCTGCATTTCTGTATCGATTAACCGAGAAACACGATCTCTCCGAGACGGTGTTTCTCGTCGATGGCTACGGCTATCTGACTGCCTTCTCTCGATTAGGGTTGAGCGGTCAGCTTGACTACGTCGATCGAAACTTGATCGAAAAATGGTTTCATACCTTCAGGATGCGAGTTGACCGCTTCCATAACTCGTGGGTGGTCAGTCGGGCGAGCGTCAGAGAATGGTTTGAACAGTTTGTACACTACTATAACACACAACGACCGCACCAATCACTCAACGGACAGACTCCAGCCGAGGTGCTAAACTAGACAGTGCCAGTTGACGGAATTTACATTAGATGACGATAGCACCTCTCTATCGGCATACCCTGTTACTACGATAACTGAGTCGACGACAATCCTTGTTCAAAGAACAGTTGTTATCTGAGGTGAACAAAATACAAGTGGGCTACGGGGACGGCGTCCCTTGAGTATGATGATGAAAATACGTCGCGGCGCTCACCAAGACTTGAGAGTCAACGATACGTGTTTCCACCGTCACGGACTCGTTGGCCCTGCTTCCCCCGGTGGTGTTCAGCATACACACCGCAGAATAACGCGATAATAAAGACGATCACACCAGCACTCATATAGCCAGCCGTAAACAACCATATCGATGCAAGACTGATGAGGAAGAATATAATCCAACCAAGGACAATTCTCACTGTTCCACCCACGAATGATTGAAAGCTCATACAGCTAGAATAGTGATCTGAATATAAAAACTATGATTGTTTGAATAGAGTCCCCCAACTTATCTTAGGGTGATTACTACCCTAGGTCTGCAAATCGGCACCCTCATTTAGTGAGATTAGCTGAACGTCTCATACTCTTCTCGATATTTGGAGAGGACATGGCCTCTACAGAGATTGCTACAGTCACAGAGAATGGGGTCGTCTCAACGATCTCAGAGTAATATTGTTCAGATTCTTTCGTCCCACTGATAATCTATCATCTGAACGTCCGCCCTCCCAAAATCACCAGATGTCGGTGCTGTTGACTCCGTCCTCGAGGTGTAAGATGTTAGCTATATTCTTTGCATCTCTGATACACTCACGGAACTGATTCCCAGCCGTTCAGTAGACCCACCGACTCGAACTTATTGCTTGTCTTGTTGAAATTGGCAATAATTTGATCAACAGGACTATTTCGAACTAATAGTTGGAATGGATGAGAAAGATGCAATTATATTCAAGTCTTTGAACTAACGAGCATATTTCGACAGGACAATTTAAATGCGAAACCGACATTCTCAAATATTTTGCAACTTTTAGTTACGAGTTATGAGTGGAAATAGGTCCGTCGATGACGCTTCGGTATTAGTTGAGCGAACAGCAGGGCTCACAGCAGCAATCGGCATCTTTGTACTATTTTCGTCAGTTGTCTTTACGATCACTGGAAACATGGGATTGCATAACGTCATCGCTGGCGCCGTGATCGCGTTCATAGCCTCGTTCCACGCATTTCGATCTGGAGAACAGCACTCACCTAGCGCCATCATTGCAGTGGTACTCATTCTTCTTGGATTCTGGATGGTGGCATCACCATTCGTCTTCGGAATATCTATAGATCTAGTAATTTAGGTCAATATAGTGACTGGTGTCCTGATCGTAATACTGTCAATAGCGGGCGTATATGGTAGTTTTCGGTCATCAAACACGACGGCCTCGTGATCATGAACCTATTTTGTCTAGTTTAGGTTCTTTCTGGGACGGGTTCACATTTTGCCTTTGGGTACCGTTCCATTTTTGATTAATGACGAAGATAGTCACGAGTTCCTAATCGACACTCATCCCTTCGCTCGAACGCTCAAAATAGGCGAATCGGTATACGATAAAATTCTTCAGTTGAACTCCTAATGGCGATTCACGCTGGTTCTCGGTCAATGCAACACCCCTCTTCAACAAGGCTGGCGAGATTGATTGTGTCGTCACGACTTTTAGCTCTTAGCAGTGCCGACCATTGGCTGCCTGTAGGGTTGTGATTTCGGGCACATCACTTTACTCCGTTTCTGTTGAATAGTGCCCTATGATCGCATTATTTGATCGAAGCGCTCAGATACGGTGGACCGACGAATTGAGTCAGCTTCTGGGTGGAAACTGGCTTATTGCATTCGTTGTCTTAATACTTGCTTGGTACGGTTCTAGACTCCTCACACGGGTGATTCGTCCGAACGTAGTTCGCCGCGTTCGGCGGCGAAGCGTCGCGGAGATTTTGCTTCGGATGTTTCGTGCTGGAACGATGGTTGTTGCCCTCTTTTTTGTGCTGGGAATCCTCAGAGTTGAAGTCACAGGGCTCTTATTCTCAGTCACCGTTCTTTCTGCTGTCCTGGCTGTTGTCCTAGCACCGATTGCTACCGATTTCGTTGCCGGGTTCTTGATCCTCGTCAATCGTCCCTACGAGATCGATGACATGATTGAGATCGTTGATGAAGATAAACGCGGGTATGTAGAGGAAATCACTCTTCGATACACGAAAATTTTAACACTAGAAAATACGTTCCTCGTCATTCCCAATTCAACAATATATGACCGTGATGTGATCAATTACTCTGCGAACGACGAACGGACACGTGTCTCGATTGAATTTACGGTGACATACGAAGGCGATCTTGCGGAAGCACGCCAACTGTTAGAACGTACTGTTAGACACATTGATGGCGTAATTGAGGGCGGTCCAGCAATCCGACTCGGTGGCACAAAATATCCTGCTGAACCCAAGGCGTTCATTAGTGAATTCGGTGATCACGGAATCCGCATTGACCTCTATTTCTGGGTAGAAAAGCCATATCTCCCGATCGAGATGCGGTCGAAGGTACACGAAAGTATCTGGGATGAACTTGACGAGGCTGATGTCGAAATAGCGTATCCACATACACACCTCGTTTTCGACGAAACGAGCGGGAGTGCGCGGGTTACCGTTGACCGGTCACAGAATATCGATGCTGAGCCTTCTTCTGAGCGAGGCGCTGCTGACTAACTCAATTCCTGGCTCGTAGTCTTTTTGATCGTAGAACACACAGTAGTATCTATCTACAACAGTTGTTGGAGGAACTCTGCATCCGTGCGCGTATGCGAGATGTTGAGGTGGATCTCCGGGGCGTCCCGAGCGAACTCCCCGTCGAACTCTTAGCGAAGTTTCGAGATTGCCAGCGATTTTATCTTCCGATGACCGTCTGATTCACCCTCTCCATCACATGAGTCAGCATTACGTGGATGGACGAAGTGACGAGTTCGTCCGTCGACGGGTGGCTCTCGAGGGAACATCTCGCTTCTACAACAACGCTCTTGCAGGCTTCGGTGGCCATGCTCCGGGCGGCTTGCATCAGTCCACCGTTGAAGCCGTCCATGGCCTCTCGTACGTCTTTGTAGGTTTCGCCGTCCAGCGTGATTTTGCTGGTGACGCACTCACTCTGGAAGGCGTGGTCAACAACATACTGGGCGCACCACAAATACGACCTACACTCGCTTCGCTGCAGTGCCGCCGAACCCGTCGAAGGTGTCGTTTCGGATACCGACCGGGGAGAATAAGGAGACGAGGTCTCCGGGTCGAATCTCGGTACGGCCGTTTACTGACACGACTTCCTCTCCGCGTTCGATGGCGACTACTAGCACGTCCTCGCCGAGCAACCCCTGCTCTTTCGCCTCCGCCAGCGTTTTACCGGCGACTGGCGCGTCCTCGGTGACGGTCAAGTCTACAACCTGTGCGTCACCGACGAGGCTCAACACGTTCGTCGCCGGCTGGGAGTGCGTGGCATCCGTCGGACCGTAGGGCTGGTAGGGTTGGTGGTACTCTTCCTTAATGAGGCTCTCGTCCTCGATGGCGATGCCGAGGTCCTCGATCTCGCTGGCGATGCGCTGTAGCGACGTGGTGTCCTCGCCGATGGCTTTCACATGGAGGCCGTCGTCGCCGGACATGACGTTGCGGACGTTGACAACGCCAGAGATATCGAGAATTTTCCTTGTAAGGCGGTCGCGTTCGGAGACGCTGGCGCTACAGACGAAGAGGCCGGTGAGGAGGCCGTCCGCGCGCTCATAGTCGATGTGTGCGGGATAGCCACAAAGGATGCCGTGCTGTTCGAGCTGATTGAGGCGATTCCGTACGGTTCCCGCCGACACGTTCACTTGCTCGGCGATTTCGGTCGCCGTTGTGTTCCGCGCGTCCGACCCGAGATAGTACAGCGCCAACCGATCGATTTCGTCAAGACGATAATCCATTGTTGTTGGTTGTTCGTTCGCAACCACAATTGACCTTTCTATCGTTCAACGGGATGCAGCTGAGTTCCGCAGCGCTACAGTTCGTAGAACGCGGTTTCGGTAGAGCCACAAGCAGGGCACTCTGCTATCGGCTTGTTCAGCGTTGTCCCACAGTTCCGACACTCGTGAACTGTCGCCATCTGTCCCGAGAGGAATTGGCTTAGCCGACGAAATACTTCGACTATATTCCGCCTACACAAATCTACTTATAAGTATAGCTTCGGAGAGTGGGGTTTTAATGCAGGCGAGCAGATAGTGGCGGGTATGAATCGAACCACAGACGACGACCAAGACCTCCTGGCACACGTGCTCCTCCCGGTCGCCCACGAGGAGGACGCACGAGCCACCGCAAGAGAACTCGAACCCTACCAACCCAAACGGGTCACCGCGCTCCACGTCGTCGAGAAGGCCGGCGGCGCCCCGGACAAAACACCCGTCGAGCAGTCCGAGGAACTCGCCGAGGAATCCTATGTTGCCGTCCGCTCGGTTCTCCCGGACGCCGACGACCACACCACGTACGCTCGGGACGTCGTCGGGGCTATCTTCGACGCCGCTGAGGAGGTCGACGCGACCGCCATCGCGTACCGCTCCCGCGGCGGTAACCGGCTCATGCAGTTCCTCTCCGGCGACCTCTCGCTCAAACTCGTCACACAGGCGAACCGTCCTGTAATCGCGCTGCCGCGAGCCGACAGCGACGGATGAGCGACGACGAGCTTGCGAAGGACCTCGGGCTAATTTCGGCGATGACCATCGGCATCGGCACGATGATCGGCGCCGGCATCTTCGTGCTACCCGGAGTCGCCGCGAACGCAGCAGGGCCTGTCGTCGTCGTCTCGTTCGTTGTCGGCGGGCTGATTGCAATGGTGAACGCGCTTTCCGTCTCCGAGCTCGGTACGGCGATGCCGAAGGCTGGAGGCGGTTACTACTACATCAACAAGTCGCTTGGCCCGATGTTCGGGTCGATCGCGGGGATGGGCGACTGGATGGGGCTTGCGTTCGCTTCCGCGTTCTACTGTATTGGATTCGGCCAGTATCTCACCGTATTCGTCGGTCTCCCGTCGATCGCGTTTCTCAATCCGATCCAGTTGGGGGCGCTTGTCGCTGGGGCTATCTTCGTCGCAGTCAACTACATCGGCGCGAAGGAGACTGGCGGGGTCCAGACAGTGATCGTCTTCCTTCTGCTATCGATCCTTGCCGCATTCTCCGTCGCCGGTTTCCTCTCGTTCGACTACGCGACGCTCGCCGAGAGCAAAGGCGGGCTTGCTCCGGCGGGCTACGGCGCGATCCTCCCGGGGACCGCGCTCGTATTCGTTTCCTTCCTCGGATATGCGAAGATCGCGACCGTCGCTGAGGAGCTGAAGGACCCCGGCCGGAATCTCCCGATCGCCATTATCGGGAGCGTCGCCATCGTCACGGTGATCTACGCGATCCTTGTGACCACGATGCTCGGCGTCGTCCCGTGGCCAGAGCTCAGCCAAGACGCGCCGGTCGTGCAGGCCGCGCGGGTCGCCTTCCCTGAATCGATCGGACCGGTGACTGGAGTTGCGGGAATCGCCGCCGCCGTGATGACCGTGGGCGCGCTCCTCGCGACCGCATCGTCGGCGAACGCGTCGATCCTCGCGTCGGCCCGGATCAACTTCGCGATGGGACGGGACAAGATCGTCACCAACTGGCTCAACGAGATCCACCCGAACTACGCGACGCCGTACCGGTCGATCCTCGTGACCGGGGCGCTCATCATCGTCTTCATCGCGCTGTTGGGCCAAGAGATCGAGGTGCTCGCGAAGGCGGCCAGCGTCCTCCACCTCATCGTATACGCGCTAATGAACGTGGCGCTCATCGTCTTCCGCGAGGCCGACACTCCGGAGTACGACCCGGACTTCAACGTCCCGCTGTACCCGATCACACCGATACTCGGCGCGATCCTGTCGCTCGGGCTCGTCGCGTTCATGGACGGGATCGAGATTGCACTGTCGGCCGGTTTCGTTGTTGCGGCCGTGGCGTGGTACTTCATCTACGCCCGGGACAAGACTGATAAACAGGGCGTACTCTCGGAGTTTATCCGGAGCCGAGAAGCAGATTTCCCTGATCAGGTCGTCGGCGCCGCAGACGCAGTCGCACCAAGCGGAACCGGAAACGAGGGGCCGACGATCATGGTTGCTGTGGCGAACCCACGGACCGAGAGTGCGCTCATCACACTCGCCGGCGCGCTCGCCCAACACAAGGGCGGTCACATACTGGCGACCCACATCATCACTGTCCCGGACCAGACATCACTGGAGACAGCTGCCGAGAACCGTACCGACCTTGACCAGTCCTCTGAGGAGTTGCTAGCCGAGGCAGCCGCGGACGCAGAGGCGTTCGACGTCCCGATCGAGACGAAGACGATCCTCTCGCACCGTGGGATCGAGGAGGTGTTCGACGCGGCACGGGCAAACGACGTCGACACCGTCGTGATGGGCTATGGTGGAACACGGTTCGCTGGCGGGCGCGTCGAGGGTTCGCTGGACGAGCTGACTCATGATCTCCCGTGTGACTTCCTCATCTTGGACGGTCAGAAACTGGACCTCTCGGACGTGCTCGTGCCGACAGCCGGCGGTCCCTCCTCGGACCTCTCTGCTGAGGTCGCCCGTGCGCTCCGTGACACCGTCGGCGTCGATCTCTCGCTACTGTATGTCGTCGATCCCAGCGAAGAAGAGTCCGGACGAGAGTTCCTCTCCGGCTGGGCTGATGGACACGACCTCGGTGACTCGGAGCTGCGCATCGAGGCAGGTGACGTAGAAGAAACGATCGGCCGGGTCGGCGAGGAGTACAGCCTCGTGATCGTCGGCGCGACGGAGCGCGGACTCCTCTCGCGGATCGTCCGTGGATCGCTCGCGTTCGACACAATCGAGAATCTCGACACGCCCGTGCTGCTCTCGGAGCGACCGTCGTCGCGGTCACTGCGGGAGCGGCTGTTCGGCGGGCGCTGACGCTAAGATACCTCCTCGTCTTTCGGCGCGTACGGTAGGATTTCGGTGGTCGCTTCTGAAAAGCTGTTACATGCACTTGATCGTCATGAAATGGGAGAAATCGGGACGCCCCTCGTCGATTTGGCGACCGACAGCGGTGCCTCGATTAACGGCGCTCACCTATGGTACCCACGACGAGTACAGGCCCAGAGCAAGATGTCAGGAATGAGTAACACTGGCCGAATTTCTTGTTTTACCGGCTATATCAGTTCTCAACCGCCGACGGCCGGAGCCGCCTCCGTCTATTTCGTCTCTGCTCTGGGAACTTTCCGGCTTAAACAGATTTCTTTAGTCATACACTATGCCCTACACTGCCTGCTTGGTAAGTGGTTGTCTCAATCTAATAAAGAGAATAATCCGTCCGAAGCTAGGTAAGAGTCGTCATCTGGCTCCCCGACGTCGTCGAATTCTCCGCGCTCGATAGGTTCCCAGTCCTCACCCGGCACCGGACTCCACCAATCGACCTCGTAGGCACCCGGTGCGCCGAGGATCTTCACCCGAGCCGATCCATCTGGAAGATCGCGACGAAGCTTCTCGTCGACGTGGTGATTCCAGGTCGTGGCGGTATCGAAGCAGGCGAGAACGGCCTCCTCGTAGCCGCGCGTCTCTCAGAACTCTTGAAGTTCGACTTGTGTGTTGCAGCTTTTGCAGAGCATCCCCTCAAACAGAATGTGGGTGAACACTTCCTGCCCACAGACGGGACACCAGAGTGACTCGAACAGTGCCTCACTGTGTCAGTTGCGTTCTTCGAGGCTCATAGTTTGCCCAACCCGACCATACCCGGCTACCCCCTCTTACCCAGACGAAAAACAGTTCCCAGCGCGGGCTCGCCCACTCACCGTTCGGCGCCGTAGACGATGCGTGAGGGGGCTTCATACCCACAGTCGGGAAGTCGTACCAGCGCTGTACTTTTGCCTCATCTGCTGACTTCTCGCCGACGCGGATGTCGTAGTTTGGACACTCCGGACAGCTGAGTTCCGGGATAGGTTGCTCCCGGAGTCCGTCACGGAACGAGTTCGCGCCCTTCGTCTCGTATCCCGCGACCAGACCGGGTAACCGCCGACGAGGATTGCCTCACGCCACTTGTACCGGTACGAGTCCGGCGCTCGATGCAAGACGGCTCGCGAACTGGTTTCGGTGTTCCGATACGCGAGTGTCGGCGAGGGGCTCTCGCGTCACCAATTGATGATGCGGGGGCATTGTTCAGAAGTGGATGTCAGCGGGCACGGTCCAGAACTCCTCACTCTCTTCGAGGAGTCGATCCAACTGTCCACGGTGGCGAATGCCGGCTGCGTGCTCGGTGTACAGGAAGATCGTCGGGCCGTCGTACGCACCGACCTGGTGGAAGGCATGCCGGGCGAGGTCCTCGTCCCGAAGATCTCCTCGTCGGAGAGCTCGTTGATGGCGTCCTTCACCCGGTCAAGATTGCGCTCGAACTCCTCCTTCGTCACCTCCCAGCCACGCTCGAGCAGGTCCTAGCTGCCATCGGAGTCGACAGGGGCCGTGGTCGGGAGTTCCCCCATTGCGCCTTCCCCGCAACGGACGTGTCTTCCGTGTCGATACTCGCAGCGAACTCCTTCGCTTCCTCGACGGTCGCTTGCGAATGCGCCGGTGTTTCGCCGGTCAACACGTTTATCGGCGTTTCCGTGTCGTCGGTGAACAGGACATTTTCTTCAGTAGTTATTCATGCAGAGGCGGTACTGAACATTCTCTTAGTAGAAGGAGAATTACGAAGCCGATTGGATTACAGCGTAAGTGACCATTCGTAGCTACAATCTGTACACTCAAAGTCTGCTATTGTCTCTCCACTAGAGGTGTATTTGCTAATTTGTTCTCCCAACCCATTATCGCATTTGGGACAACGAGCACTGAACACTCTCTTAAAAACTAGAAATTCCCACCTTGTTATTTCTTTGGCAATCATTTTGGGTAGTCCATCTACCAAAACTCTCAGACTACTCTATGATAACTGTCTCACCTGCACTGATCGGCGTAATCTCTCCAAGATGGGATAACACGAAAAGCAGCGACCTGCTCACTATAGGTATGAGCAGAGCCAAACCTACGAGGTACATAGTTAGATAGGATAATTATTTTCTCAACCAAATTTCCAGTCATATATCACGAAAGCTACACGGCTGGGTATACTGCCTCTCCTGTGAGGGCGCGAATATCAGCCTCCTCACGGACGATACCATATAGTCTTCAGTACTACGACTGTCGAGTCACGGACAAGTTCAAGTTAGGTGATCCTCCACTTCACGAACTCGGTACGGAATGAAGCGGCCTTATCGAACTACAGTTACCGACACTGGGGCTTTACTGACAACGGTAGTTGCAACGGTACCAAGCAGCCGGTGTAGTGGGCCGGGTTTTGGCCCCCCGTGACCCCCCATTACCACATGATCAACGTCGCTTGTATCAATATATGTGAGAATCGAGTCTGTCGGTTTACCAGTTTCGACTGCTGTTTCGATTGATCGATCCACAGTTGCACTCTGACTACAAGCGCGCTCGATCAGACGATCAGCTCGGGTATAGGCTTCGTCGAGCCGGGAATCCTCCACTTCTAAAACACCTCCTTCGCTCATGTGCGTATCAAGTGGTGTCACGACATTCAAGACGGTAATCTTACAGTCGAATACCTCAAGGGTGTGTTCGAGAGCATCCTCAGCCAAGGGCGAGCCATCCAGTGGAACAAGAACATGTGACGGGGCCATAGCTCCTGTTCAACGACGAGTGTATTGTATCTCACCTGGTAGTCTACCTTGATTGTTTCTTTGATAGTCAATATATGAACTACCTGTACTGAACGCGAGTTTCCTGACCACCTCTGAATAACGAAATCGTATTACCAACTACTGATATCGATTGAACGTCCCATCTGGAGTAGGAGTGATCCCGGTCCGAATCTCGAGATCAACACGTCTGAGATGCTTGCACCCACCAGTGGGCTGGCGTTGTTCCCAATCTGGGCAGGTACACGTCTCCGTCTCAACGTCAACCTCGTAGGTGTTCCCGCTCTTGCTAACAACTTCGTAGATAAAGCCCACTCTGGCGAACCGGACGTCCATCTCCTCGCTCAATGCACGCCGGGTTCGCGGATCCTCGATCGAGTAACCACTGGCCTCGAGCGGGGTCGATTGATCTGGTGTTTCACAGTGGTCGCTGAACTGGCTACGACGATTTCGCTCCTAGCCACAGTTCCGGCAGCGCCAGTACCGCGTGCGGTACTCACAAGCGGTGTGGTCAATCACGTACGGTGGTGGCTCCGTGCCTGGCAGCCATTCGTCGATAACGATGAGTTCGTGCCCGTTCAGTTGAGCAACGTCGCCGGTATAGTGTCGCTCTCGGTCACTGGTATCATTACAGTCATGGTGGTGGTCCTGGTATTGCTTGCGCTAGCTCGGTCGATCTGTACTCATGGGTACTCTCGAGGCACGCGTGGGCGCGCCTCACCCGTCAGGCGCGAAAAAACAGCTTCAGGTACTCGGTGGTAGAGCGATTTTCTGTATAGGGATCTCAGTTCCAGTTTGTTCGAAGTCACATTCCGAGACCGTTTAATATCTTACGGAAACGGTCCTGTCCCCCGCTGAGGGATATTCTTAAGCAGGACGATAGCAAAGATTGGAAGTACGAAGTCGAGATGAAAGATCTCTCTGATCTACGGCCACCGCTTCCAGAGTGGATAGTGGACGTGTGTGATGTCCTATTCTACTCACAGTCACATCGACTGAGAATGAAGACGTCCAGTCGATCCCTCGAGAGGGAGCACTCGATGTTCTTCATAATAGCGATGAACTAGCCCTCGAACCCGAGGATGCGAGCTATGCACTTACTCGGTTGCTTGAGTGAGGCTACCTTTACGAGGTTGACAGCGAACTCCGTGTAACGATGCCGGAAGGCTAACTCGAGGTCCAGTTCGAGACTCACCTGTTGACTACAGATGCCTACTTATCGTCTATCTCCCTCTGGTCAAAGTAGGGTGTTCCACCCAGTTGATGATTGGATCCAGACTTAGCAGCTAAAACCAATATTGTAGTTCGGTAACCACTCACCATAATCCGGCGGTCGAACCGGCTAGGATAGTTCCTATTAGAAAGACTGCTAATAGGAGTAGGATTAGTACCGCCACCAATAGATTAGGTCGGTTCATTTCTTACCATACTTTGGTTGCGCGTGGCTGTTAAAACGGCCGATAAGTAGTCCATCTGTACTGACGATTGGTAGTGTAGTACCTATCAAAAAAAAATAATGGTATAAAAAGATACAATATATGGATTCGTGAGGATCCATACATCGGATTGCGTGACGAGGACACGAAACTCACCGACCGAGAAACTAACCTTGAGGTCATCATTCGCCGAGTCCACGAGTTGCTCAAGTGTTTCGACATCGATCATCCGTTGCAGTTGGTACTGGTCACGACCGAGTCCCTCCGTTTCGAGCGCGTCGACGATTTCGAAGAGGAGGTGTCGATCACTCATCTGTAATCACCTCGTCGACGACATCGACAATCTCCGCAGCGGTCGAACTGATCCGTTCGAGTCGGTCGAGGATGACAGATCGGATTATTACCTGCTAAATCTTCAAAGGGGATCATAAGATATTATTCTGAGCTTCGAACAGTACAGCAAGATTGGAAGGCGATAGAAGAGGAAGCGATAGCAATAGAAAGCGCAGATGACATTTAAAACCAGAATTTCAATCCCAAAATTGTACTAGATTATCTAGATATTGCGCAAGATGTCCATAGGCAGCAAAAGGACTTATTGGAGATGTTAAGATGAAGAGTTTAAGGAGTCGTCATATGGGTATTGCATACCTTCTTGCTTGCTACTCGAGCTGACGAATTGCGTCACCTGTTGTCAGTCCATGTTGATTCACGATTTCAGCTGAAAGGTTCAAGGCCCATTCTTCTTTCTCCGTACCTCTATGTACCCAAGCGAGCAGTGACAGTGTATAGGCGATCAACAGGTCGTCTTGTGGTTGCCGCATAACGCTCACGTTTGGTCGCGGCTTCACTCATAAACCCTCGTAGGAACATTCGATAATCACGGTTATCGAGGTACCGCCCCAGCCTACTATCGGGGCAGCGTCTCTGTAACGTCCAATATCGGCCAGTCAGATTTCGCTGGCGCGCCGCGCAATTGCCCTGCCCCCTTAGGGGCACCTACCGTAGGGGCACCTAGCAACCCCAATACCCAAGCCAACCGCTGAAACGGCTAAATTTTCGCGCTTCTGCCGCTGTTTCAACGGTTTAAATCGCACTTGAATCGAATCCATCGACGTATTGATCTTCCCACTTTCACCGGGCCTCGAGTTGGACTTTCTCGACGAGACCCTTGTCGACGACTTCGTCAAGGTTGGGATACAACCGGCCGTGGTGGATCTCTGTCTCGTAATACTTGTCGAGTTCGTCCTTGATTGCAAGGCCATGTGGCTCGTCTTGGCCGGCGATCGATCGTCTCCATCTCAACAGTCCCTATATCCCTCTTTGAGGGTCGAATAGCGCTCTTTCGAAGTGTCCGTTCACTCCGGAAATCGGGTCAGTCGAATCTCAGCGTTTCCTCCGGACAAAAGTAATAGTCGCACTTCTCGAACGGATCTCCTCAACACGTTCGGCAATGCCTCCGCCTACTGCTGCTCCCACAGCATCTCGATGTGCTCCTCGATGTGATCAAGGACGAGGCGGCTCACGTCGCGGTGGTCGTCCGGCCACTGAGTGTTCTCCGCGTCGGTGCGGCTAGCGGCCGGTGGTGGATGGAAGTGATCCCGTGAGTTGTGTGCGTTTGGATGCCGATCCCATCGACACTTCCACGCCCTGTCCCGTCGCTCTTCCTGGTAGTGAAAGTTGAAGTCGTCGTTACGATACCAGCGAATCTCAAAGCAAGCAGACGCCTCGTTCGGATAGTAGTCGCCTGACAGCTCGACGTGGAGGTGCAGCTCCCCCTCCTTGACGATCTCTGCCGACTCGAACATGCGACGCCCAACGAATCGGGAACGCATTCGCTCCAACATCGACCGGTATATCGGTGCGGGACTCGCACCGTCATCCGTCGGCACCATCTCAGCTATGTGACGGGGCCGTTGAGCCGGCGGCTTTTCTCCTGGCGCGTTCGTGTAGGCGACGCTCCTCAATGATGGTGGCCCAATTACCGAGTTCCACGTACACGTCGTCAATCTGCGCCGCGTCGAACTCGAGGACATCGACCTCGGCGGGCGAGTCGACCCCATATTCGCTGCGGTACTCCTCGATCCGGTCGGTCAACTCCGACACGCGGGCCTGCAACTCGTCGACAGTGTTCTCCCGCGCTAGCTTGTTGACCCGCCGCCACTCGAAGTAGTCGTCGTTGCGCTCGTACCTAACCGGCCGGCCCTCATGCCGAATGACAATGCCGAGGTCGGCGTAGAAGGACAGGTGTGTCCGTGCCGACTCCCCCGAGCAGTCTGCCCGCTCGGCGATCTCGGCGGCCGTCATCGGCTCTCGAGCGTGTAATACCGCACCGTACACGCGCTGCTTCGTGTCCTCGCCTTCGAACGGTCTATCGAACGGAGGCGGGCCGTCGTGACGGACATCGTCTGACATACTCCTACCAACGGGATTAACACACATATTTCTTTCTCTGGGCAAAATATATCGCTCAAGGTCATAGTCACTTGCCGTGCACCCCAACTATCTTCGACCCCACGCTCGCCGTCACCCACGCCATCGTGTTCTGGATCTCAATCGTCATGGTGAGGATCAGCCCTCCTCGGTGTTGCTGTCTGCGCTGAGTTCGTCGTAGGGCAGTATCTGTTCCTCGCTGTCCCCGTCTCCGACAGGCAGCTGTCGAGAGAGGGAGACGTCTTCGTCGAACATGTGTTCGTATACGTCTAGGAGTGGCATGATGATCAGTCTTGGATAGCGCGTATTGCTTGTACACGCTCCCTCCACCCCTCTGAGGGGGTGAGCAACACCACGGTCGATCGCGTCGGAAGCACAGAGGGCTACAGAGAACTCGAGTGATACAATCGAGAGGCTCTATTAAAATTCTTAGAACATGATAGGTCTGGCACCCACTGTGGTAAGTACAGGAGAAGCAGTTATCGAAGGGACTATGGTCTATCCAATAGTTCTCAAAACCGGGATGAGAATGCGGAATATGTGTGTTTTGGGGGTGTTTGTAGAAGACGATGAGCAAACAGAATGCTCTCCCTAAATATGCTGTTGGTTTTGGATCTCTTTTATCTATCAATGGATTAGTTGGGGCAATTATCACAAATAATCAAATATTTGGCTTTGTGAGCCTTGTTGGTATACTCACCATTGTACTCTATCTTTCGATCTTTGGTTTGATTCTTCCCTTAGCCCAGTGAGCATAATAAAATTGGCACCAAATAACAATTTTTGTTATGACTCTAACCACGTATCTGGCGTTCGCAATATTTTGTGTAGCCACGAGCCTCTTTTTCTGTTTGATAAATTACCACACTTATTCAGAATATCGGGAAATGATTCAATCGACAATGATACGATGTATTTTAGTTGCCCCTGCTATTGTGATTCCTGTTTTCATTGAAGACACAATAGTCAAATCCTTGATTGGAACCATTTCCTTTGTAGCATCTTCCATTTTGTTGTATTTATCTTATGAGATTTATTCAAAGGGGTGTCCATATCGGATAATCATTTCGGAAATTATGCTGGCGTTTTCATGGGGAATTATATCGCTTCGATTGCTTCTCTATGCTGAATTATAAGTGCGAGAGAATCCTAAGTACGATCCCATCGCAATCTGCTTAGATTAGACTCAAAAGACACATTGTGACTCTGTGTTTGAATCATCTCCGATACGCACTCTGGCCACCAGAGAGAACTTATTCAACCCGTCAAAAGTAGGGAAACAGATAGATGCACGATCTAACCGGATTCCAGCGGGACATCTTGTACATTATCGCCGGGATCGAGGAACCGCACGGGCTCGCAGTAAAGGCCGAACTCGACGACTACTATGAACAAGAGATCAATCATGGGCGACTCTACCCAATCTCGACAACCTCGTCGACAAAGGACTTCTCGAAAAGCCCTCAACAAACCGGTGTAACCGAGACTTTGGGGGGTCTGCATCTATTCAAACTACCGACTGAGTTTGCAACTCACTAAGGATTTTAACAGATCCCGCTCGGCATAAGGGGGATAGCTACTTCAGGCCGAACAGTCGCTCGAACAAGTCTCGGTTTCCAGGCCGCTCGGCGAGCAACACTGAGCAGTCGACGTCGCTGACAACTGTCGGGTGGACCGACTCCGAGACGAGCCGTGTGAGAAAGCCCCGCTCAGTCGCCCCCAGGAGGACGAGCGTGTGGTCTTCGGCTTCGCGGGCGATCGCGCGCTCGACGTCCCCGGAGTTGTCGACGACGATCTCGGCGCCGGAGAGGTCGTGGTCGTCGGCCCACTCTGCGAGGAAGGTCTCGCCAGCCTCTCGCTGGCCCTCGTCTGTAACGTGCAATAGAGTGACTTCCGAACCGCCAGCCGATCGAAGCGTCCGGGCGACCTCGGCGCTCAGTTCCGAGTCAGGGCCGCCAGCGGTCGGCAGCAGGATCCGCGAGGTATCGAGTTCGTTGCCCTCCAGGATCAGGAAGTCACACGGGAGCCGACTGGTGAGTTCTTCGACGACGCCCTCGGCACGGGGACTGCCCCACAGCTGGTCGCCGCGGCCCCACCCCATCACGACGAGGTCGGCGTCCTCGCGGTTGGCAGCCTCGAACACCTCCGCAACCGACCGGTGAGAGACGACCGTCGAGGTCTCAAGGTCGACCCCGCGGTCTTCGACCGGCGCGGTGACCTCTGAGAGGAGGCGTTCGGACTCGGCGACAATCCGGTCGCGCTGGCCGGTGCCGTACTTGACGTCAGGCACCTGGACGACGTGGACGATGTGGACGACTGCGGGGCCGTGCTGGGCGGCAACGGCGGCGGCGAGTTCGACCAGCCCCGACTCAGTACGGGGGTTCGAGATCGGAACCAGAACTCGGTAGCGGCCGTTCGGAATCGACGTCTCGCCAGTGTCGATCAGAGGGACGTACGACCGACCGACGAACCCTCCAAACAGCCACTCTTTGGGCGAGAGACGGCGCTTGACCCCTTTGAAGCGGGCCGACGCGAGACGGTGTTCACTGGTCTGGTAGTAGTTGACGATGGTCACCAACAGGATTCCGCCGATTGTATTCCCCAGAAGAACCGGCAGGACAAACTCGGTCAGTCCGACGAAAAGTGAGAGCTCGCCGATGAAGACCACGTAGGACATCTCAGTGAAGGAAGTAACGACGTGAAAGAGATTCCCGATCGGGATCGCAAGAAAGGCCATGTAAACGACGACGAGGCGTGAGATCGTGTCCTGGGAGGCGTAGACCATCCAAACGACGCCTGCGACGATTAGTCCAGCGAACGCGGCCTTGAAGAAGAGAGCAAGCCACGGCGTCTCGACACCGTGGGTCCCGAGGTATCGCGCTGCCTCTGCACCCTCCGGAGAGAAAACCCCACCCCACGCGAGCACGGCCGCGCCGACGGCCCCACCTGCGAAGTTACCCGCGAGCACGATCATCCAGTGACGGAGGAGTGCGGGGATACTTGCGAGTCGTTCTAGAGTTAACGTAACCGGTGGCAGCGTGTTCTCGGTGTAGAGCTGGTAGCCCCCAATGATGATATAGATGAATCCAAGAGGATACAAGAGTCCGCTCAGGATCGGGTGACCGTCAGTCTCGCCGTACAGCGAGGCATACAGGAGGACCGTAATCGAGATGGCAAAGCCGCCTGCGAGCGCGCTGAAGAAAAGTTCGCGTCCGCTCGAGGTGATCTCTTCATCGGCGACGGCGACGATCCGCTGAAAGACCTCGTCGGACGAAAAGCGGTCCCGGACAACCGCCCCTACGGCCGGCGCACCGCTTCTGGAGCGCTCAACGGCGTCCCGGACCACCCCTTCCTCGTCAGACGGCTCCGGTTCCCGGTCGGATGGCCCAGGTGGAACGGACCTGCCTGACGAATCGTGGGAGTCTGATTCATTAGATTCCCCTATGGAATTTGAATCGGTCATTAGGTAGGTCGAGTCACTGGATCGACTAATGGTTTGGTGTTTCGGCCCTCTATACAGTTCGTTTGGGGTCTCTCAGGTTGGTATTTTTGACCGTAGCAGAAATCGTGAGTAACTACTAATTCGGTCTCGAAGTATTAACACATTGCATCGGTGAACAGGATGTCGCATCCGCTCTCGAGCATGGCCTTGCCCGTAGTGTACGTCATCTCTGCGCTCCATTGGAATGTATCGCCGCTCATCAGCGTGAACGTCTCGGTGGCAGCCGAGCGACTCTCCTCGAATTTTGATGCCAACAGCGGGATCCCGTCGCCGCGCCGAAGAATCCAAGCGTCGTCACCGAAGCCGAAGTCGGAATGTGATTCGGGATTGGCGTATCGACGTAGTATTCGGGAGTAAGTTGGCTATGCAGGTCGCTGGCGTAGAGACAGACGGCGTTGACTCCTCCGTCCAGATCAGTGCTCGCTCTCGCAATATCCGATAAAATAGTAAGCTATCCTGAAGATGAGCCGTAAACGGCCTCAACAATTGATTGCATCTTATCATCCTTATCACCCTTCTATGAGAATCCGCTTCGTCACAAGTCGAGCAGCGCTGTTTCGTTAAGCGTGAAAAGTGAGGCGGTACGATTTTGTGGTTCTCTATGCCAAAAATCAACCGCCTCAGCGGGTGTAGCGACTGGATCGATTTGAGTTTTGTGGAGCGAGAACGGACACCGCGTCAGCTGATGGAGCTCGGTATTCGACTCCATCTTGCTGGTCTCTCGCTTTCAAATACCGTTCGAGAGTTAGAGAAACTCGGTGTCGAACGTAGTCGCAAGGCAGTCCACGATTGGGTTCACAAGTGCGATCTACTGCCGGCGGATGACGAGAAGCCGAATCACATTGTGCTCGACGAGACAGTGATTCAACTCGACGAACATCGTTATTGGCTGTACACTGCTGTTGATCCGGAGACTAACGAAATTCTCCATATACGGCTGTATTCGATGACTACGACCGCGTTGACGGAACGGTTCCTGCACGAACTCACTGAGAAACATGATCCTGATGATGCCGTATTTCTCGTCGATGGAGCAAAACATCTCCAGACTGCACTCCGTCGATCTGGGCTCCGATTTCGATACGAGAAACATGGAAATCGGAACGCTGCTGAACGTATCTTTCGCGAGATAAAACGGCGTACTTCCTCGTTCTTAAACTGTTTCAGTCATACACAACCGTCAACAGCCGAATCATGGCTCCAAGCTTTCGCCGTCTGGCATAATGCTACAAACTAAACACGACCCGACCGACGAGGCTCACTCTTATGTGATTCACAGACGATTACCGAACAATGGCAAGTGGCCTCGAGTATCCGTGGTGGCTCCGAATCACGCATTGGTTCAACTTCTTCTTCATCATTCTGCTGTTCCGAAGCGGTTATGAGATTCTCATGAGCCACCCTAAACTCTACTGGAGCGACGACGCCGAACCGAGTGACGCGTGGCTTCGGGTCGGCGATGAGGAGCGGGATACTGACTTCGACAAGGAGATCATCGACGGCGAGGACCTCTGGGCGGCTGAAGACGAGATTGACCCGCCGTCGGCACTCATCTCGCTCCCGGGCCGCGATGCCATCGGGATGGGCCGCCATTGGCACTTCTGGGGTGCGATCGGGTGGACGATCTGCGGTGTTCTCTACGTCGGGGGACTCTTTATCTCGGGCGAATGGACGCGCTTCATTCCAACGTCATTCGAAATCTTCCCACAGGCATGGAATGCGCTTATATCGTACGCACAACTCCAGGTCCCCCACGCTGCGGGATACAACGCCCTCCAGCAACTCACCTACTTCAGCGTCATCTTCATCCTGTCGCCAGTAATGATCGTCACCGGTCTCCTCCAGGCGCCGGCGTTCCGCGCGCACTGGCCGGAGTGGTTCGGGTGGAACCGACAACTCAACCGGAGCATTCACTTCATTGGCTTCATCGCATTCAACGTCTTTCTGTTCGTCCACGTCGCCCTCGTCGCGGCCCACGGATTCTGGTCCGAGATGGGGAAGATCGTTCTCGGGAGCGCAAATGCGTCTACTGATTTGACGATCGCACTCACCGTGTTGGGCGTCACAATCGTCTTCGGGTTTGCTGCTCTCGCTACGTGGATATCCCTGAAACGACCATACTTCACCCAGAACCTCCTCGAAATCGGCGTTGACCCGCTGTTGAAGGGACTGTTCCATCACGTTTCGTTTTACGACGGCGACGACCGGCCCGAGGAGTCGGACTTCGCGCGGGTCAATGGCAAGCCACCGCGAAACGACGAGTACCGGGCCCACTTCGAGAACGACTTCGAGGACTGGACGATCACGGTCGACGGCCTCGTCGAGAACGAACTCGAACTGACCAACGACGAGATACGGGAGATGAACAACCAAGAACATATCACTCGTCATGATTGTATTCAGGGCTGGACGTACTACGCCAAATGGGGTGGCGTCCCGCTGTCGGCGATCATGGACCGCTGTGAACCGAAAGAAGACGCGGAGTGGCTCGTCTTCTGGACGCTCGACGAGAAGTGGGAGTACTCCGAGGACGGCCCCTTCGAGGAGAAGGGTGTGGAAGATGACATTCCGGAGTTCTATTACGAGGCCGTCCGGATGGACAAGGCCCAGGAGCCGCGTTCGATCCTCGCCTACGAGATGAACGATGACGATCTCCCCGTGGCCCACGGCGCGCCCTACCGGCTCCGCATCGAGAGCCAACTCGGGTACAAGATGGCCAAGTGGGTCAGCCGCATCGAGTTCGTCGAGGACTTCGACGACATCGGCAAGGGCAAAGGCGGCTGGCGCGACGACGTCCTCCACTACTACCCCAGTAGCGCCGACATCTGAGTCGAGAGGGGGTTTCGATCACGACCCATCGGCGGATGGTGACTCCACTAGCTCGAGTCAGGGTCCCCGTGCACTCCGCGAACAGTCTGTAAGAGCGTGCGTCCGGACGCTCTGATCGCACCGAGGAGCGTGAGCCCACACACGGACAGGGCGAACCAGCCCCAGTACTTGGGGACGATCTGAAGCGTATTGAACGTCCGAATCCCCCCGAGATTCAGCGTACAGGCGGTATACATCCCCATCGGGAAGACTCGCCCCCAGGTCGCCGGCTCGTACGTGTTCAGGCGTCGACCGAACGCAATACGCGACCACGGAACGAGAACGACCCACAGCGGCGGTTTTCCCTCGATATCACCGGTGAGGAACTTCCAGACGTCGACGATGAGCAACAGCGGAATCCACCACGACGCAATCGCCCACGCGAGGAACGTGACGCCGAGAATCACCGGCGCGTACGGTTCCCAGGCCGTGATCGAGTCCAGACGCGGTCCGAGCGTCGATCCAGCCAGCGTCGTGATCGCCGCCGCCCCCATCGTGATCCAGTACGGTCCCGTCCAATCCGACGGACGGACGTTCCCTTCGAGGAGGCGGTAGGTTACGACCGTGACCACGATGAAATAGAGGACGTACCCTGCGCCGAAGTAACTCATACTCAGCAGGACGATGTCGGCTGTGTACGCGGACAGTTCGGTCGAGAGCAATCCACCCAGGACCGCGAGTGACTGCATACAGACGATCACCAGAAGGAACGCACCGTCAATACGTTCACTGACAGCCGTCTTCCGAGCGCCGATAAACGCCGTCGCGAACAGATAATACAGCAAGAGCGGCGTCGCGACGACGGTCGTCACCCAGAGGGCGGTCGCGATCTCGATCGCTTCGAAAAACAGGACGAACTGCACGCCGACGGTGTTGGTGCCGACGATGAACGTGAGCGTCCCCCAGTGACGCTCCCGGTTTCGGAGGTTGGCCGCGACGTGCCGCGGAAACACCGCCACTTTCAACGCGAACAACCCGACGAGCAACACGTAACAGACGACGGTGAACGCCGCGAGCGGCCACGACACCGCATCGATGCCCAGTTCGAGAAACGCAATTGAGACGATTCCTGTCGACATAACGAGACCGAAGTACGCCGGATCGAGGTCGCGAAGCGAGGCCGCGATCTCGCTCGTCGCCTGTGACGGACCGGACCGCGGATTTCCGACCTGGCTTTGTTCTCCCGTCATTCCCGAATAGTCATCTGTCGTTCACTCTACGAGCCGAAAGGAAATGAGTGTCGTTCCACGCAAGTATCGATACCCGGAAATCGACCGGAGAAATGATGGATCGAAGCCGGTGAAGAGAACGAAATCTCGATCCGACGTCACGTTCTCGACCGCCCCGGTCTCTATCGTGCTCTCGCGAAGATGTTCGGGGAACAAAACTCACGGTTCCCCGTCGTATTTCATACCAAACGATGGTTACTACACGTTCCTCGGCGGATATCGACGGGAAAACGTCTCCCCCCGAGTCGCTAAACGAGACCGAAGGGTGGCACCTGCTTACCGCCTACTGGCTCTCGAGTCGGGACGACACTCGCGTCCGGACCGGCGAGCTCGCCGCCGAACTCGCAATCAGTCCGGGAAGCGTCACCGAGATGGTAACGAAGCTGTCGGCGGCCGACCTCGTCAGTCACGAGAAGTACGACGGCGTCAAGACGACGACTCGAGGCAGAATGTTCGCCGAATCGCTCGCGTGGCGGCAGTGCGTCGTCGTGTCGTTTTTTGATCGCGTCCTCGGGTACGAGATCGACGGTCGGACCGCCTACCGGATCGGGTTCAGTCTCCCTATCGAAGCGACCGAGTGGTTGGAACGGCAGGTCGATGACCTACACAAGGATGCATGCCACCGAATTCGGCTGGATTCCGGAAATTGCTTCGTAACTGGCTGTGCCGAGTGACGGGGTCATTTCTCGTCTCGTGGTACTGCCGTCCGTTCGTAGCGATAATCACGAGCCAGTGAACGGTTACTCGTTGACGGCCGCAGTCTCATCGTCGGCATCCGAACCGTCGGCCGACAGTACTCGGTAGGGACGCATCATGTCGTATTTCTCGTGTTCGTCCATGTGGCACGCGTACTCTTCCGACCAGAATATGTTCGGTGCTAATCGTTTATGTCCCGCGCCCGTAGTGGACCGTGATGGGTGATTTCGAGACACACACCGTACCCGAGGACGTCGATCCCGCCGACTGGATGCTCAGTATCGGCGGTACGGTTGATCGATCGCTCCGACTTACGCCGGACGATCTCGCGTCGTACCCACTGGAAACGGCGACCGAGGACTTCGCGTGCGTCGAGGGGTGGGTTGCTGAGGGGCTCTCTTGGCGAAGTGTCCGCGTCGGGACGCTACTTGAGCGGGCCGAACCGACCGTGGGGAGCGAATACGGGATCGTCTGAGCGATGGACAGTGAATACGCCTGTTCGCTCCCACTAGAACGACTTTCGAATTCTATCCTTGCGCTCGAACTTGACGGCGAACCGTTGCCCGTCGAACACGGCGGACCAGCTCGACTCGTTCCGCACGACGCCGACCGGGACTGCTGGGAGAGCATCAAGTGGGTCTCGGAGATCGAGATCGGCGAAACGCCGTTCGCGGAGGCTGGCACTGCGGAAGAACTGGCATTGTCCCGAATTGAACTGTAATACTACTCGCCTAACAAACACGTAAAAGGAACGAGACCGAGTATACGACGTCACGAATCACCGAACGTATGAGTACACCAGAATCAACACACACAGAACCGGAGCGTGCCGGGGCGGAATCGCTGGCGAACCAGTCTACCCCGGATCCGGACCAGGAGGCACAGCTCGAGGACAGGACTCGAGCGACGGACGACGACACTGTTCGACTGAAGGTATTCCGCTACGATCCAGAAGTGGAAGGAAAACAGGAGCCGCGGTTCGACGACTTCTTAATTCCGTACGAGCGGGGGATGACCGTTCTGGACGCACTCATCTATGCACGAGACGAGTTCGACTCGTCGCTCACGTTTCGGCACTCCTGCCGAATGGCCGTCTGTGGCAGCGATGGATTCTTTATTAACGGACGATAGCGGCTGGGTTGTCAGACCCAGATTTCGGATCTCGACGCACCAGTCCGTGTAGAACCGCTTCCCCATCAACCGGTGATCAAGGATCTCGTCGTCGATATGGACCACTTCTACGAACGGATGGAGGCTGTCGAACCCTACTTCCAACCCAACGATCTCCCTGAAGGCGACCTGGAAGAGCAGCAACAGAGTCGGGAGAACCGCGAGAAGATCAAGATGGCTTCCCGCTGCATTCAGTGTGGCTGTTGTACCTCGTCGTGTAATCCCTCCCAGACTGACGAGGAGTACATCGGGCCTGCGGCTATCGTCAAGGGATATCGGTTCTACTTCGACGAACGAGAAGGGGAGGGCGTCAAAGATCGACGGTTACGACTCCTGGACAAGGAACACGGCGTCTGGCAGTGTCACACGCAATTTTCGTGTACTGCCGTCTGTCCGAAAGATATTCCGATCACCGAAGAAATTCAGGAACTGAAGCGTGAGTCGGTCAAGCGAAACCTCAAATTCTTGTGATTGAGGACATCGGGTTGCGGGGCTACTACACAGCGTAGTGGTCAAATCTTTCACTCTCGCCACCTGTAATGACAGTCAAGAACAAACTATGGAACCAATTGTTCCCCTTCCTCGTCGTAGATCGTGATTGCGTCTACCGGGCAAACACGAGCGGCCATTTTCGCATCGAACTCCTCTCCCTCGGGAACGTCTCGTCTGTAGTGATCGGTCTCGAACTCGTCGCTTCCAACGAGCGTCGCTTTACCCGCATCACGATCTTCGACGAACTTCTCCCACTCATGGACGCAGTTGAAGATTCCTGTACAGGTATCGCGGTCAAATTCGACGTGCATTGTTGAATATCGGTCTGTTGTGCTTCGGATCGTCCGTTCCGATGACTCGTTCTGTTCACCTGGTGAATATTGACTGTGTTCTTCTTGGTTGTTGTTGCCGGATCGTCGTAGTAGTTTGCACCCACGTTGTCGTAGTGACGAATCTGACTCTGATGAAATCCTGTTAGTTCGATAGACTCGTCGCTGAAACAACTGCTAAGCAGGCTACGCGATGATCATTAGAATCCGATCTTACGGTAATAGTCACTATCTGTTAGAATTAGAAGAATCAAGCTGCTCTGCATCTAAAACCTGGGAGTTGCCCTGCTCTTTTTAAGCCTCCCTCGAATACAGTAGATTGACAGAATATCAACAGACATGACAAACAAAAAGCCAGAGATAGCGGTCATGTTCAATCCACAGGAATGGGTCGATGGACCGTACCATCTAGATGACGGGGCGGATAAACAACTGAATCCTGCCGAAAATCGAGACCCAGTGACGTTCGTAGTGCCGTGGGAGGATGGGACTGACGAGGAGGGAACCGTTTTTCCTGACGAATCGTATGAAGCAAATCAGCTGCGGTCTCATCTTGCAGCCCCCGATTGGGTCCAAGACTGGGAAGGACCGTACTATGTCCGGACGAAACTGGTTGACGACGAGTAATTGGCCCCAGACAGTGCAGGCCAAGTGGATATAGATTTGCTGGCAGAGACGAAAAAATGCTTCGCCATTCCTCAATTGTGTGGGTTCCGAACGACTGGCTCTATTGACGTCTTGGGTTAATCATCTCCGCGGCGCGTACACGTTCTATACTCGATTACGCACACCTGACCCTTTTGAAAACTGAAGATCAGTCGGTAGACGGATACTCCCGTATGAATCGTGTATTGATGAGATTCCTCTTTTCACGTCTGCTGAAGTCGGTGTTCGCGTTCGATGTCCCGCAATTGCGGGATCAATTCGGAATCTTCCGTTACATGGATGATATAGCGGGGAACGTTCCTCGTTGTTCGTGCCATAAAGGGTTCTCCCCAGAAACTCAAGAGCGCGTCAGTTTGCTCGTTTTTCGTCCCGCGTAGAATGAACGAGACGTTCTCATCGAGTTCCCGCCAAATGGGTTCCTGTACCGTCTCAGCACCCCGACACTCCTTTACTTTGGGTTTGACCTGAGTATTCCAGCGCTCCCGCTCACTCTCGTCGAGGACGAACTGAATCGAGGACACATTTGGATTCTCGATCGGTGGACGTAGCAACGCATCGAATAAATCCTGGGGGACGAACATGAGTAGACAGACGTTGAACCAGATCATTTCTCTACGGGCACCCTGACCGAACTGCGTACTCCGAGATCTGAGCTCTCCTGGGCCGATGAGTTCGAGGTCGGAGGCATCCATACCGGCGCGGATGTCTTCGACAGTGCGTTCGGTGTGAGCGAGGGACTCAGAGAGATTCTCCGTTTCCGATTCACGCCTGAGATGACTGATAAACAAGAACGCCATGAGAACGAGCGTGATCTGAAGAAGCACAGCTTCGTCCACGATGTGCAAGAAATGGAGTACCAGTGCGAGAACCGCCGCTAGGATACCCGCGACAGCTTCCCATTCGATTTCCTTGATTTGCCATCTCATAACGATAGCATCCCTGAAACAGGATTCTGGTTATAGACATATTACTCTATTTAGTCTAGTGGCGAAGTCCACAGATACTCTCCGATGCTTCAAACGAGATGTTCTAGTCCCACAGAAATTATGTACTCGGATACTGGTCTACACTTCGGGCTCAACGCTTTGATCGTCAGCCATATACACGAGTTCGCCGGCCCTCTCGAGCCAGTCGACACCGAGTTTCACCGTCACGGGGACGAGTGCCGTCGTGAAGATTGTCATGATCACGAGAATCGAGAAGAGCTGTTGGGAGATGATTCCCATCGAAAGCCCGATAGAGACAATGATGATTTCGACCGTCCCACGGCCGTTCATTCCGAGACCGATGACCAGTCCCTCTTTGCTCGTCAGTTTCATCGGGAGCGCGAACGCCCAACTACCGACGATCTTCCCGAAGAACGCGAGGACCAGGACGAGCAACAAGAGACCGAGTTCCTGAGTGAACACGCCCAGCGTGAGTTCGAAGCCAACAGTGATAAAGAAAATCGGCGCGAACACGCCCATCGCGAGGTCATACATGACCATGTGCATATGCTCATATATCTCCTTGTCGAGCTGCGCCTGCCGAAGGAATATCCCAGCGACGAAGCCGCCGATAATCATGTGGAGGTCCGCTAGAGCTGCCAGATACGCGAATATTAATACCACGATGAGTGCGACACTGAACGCGGAGGTTTTGTCGATGAATCCGTACCGGCGCATCAATCCTTCGAGGCGTTCCCAGACGACTGGGAGCACGCGGTCGCCGATGACGAGCGCAACCGCGAAGGACGCGAGCGCGCGGAGCATCACGGTGCCGATGCTCCAAAGGGTGACCTCGCCGCTCACGATGAATCCGGTGACGCCTGCGAATACGACGAGAATGCCGACGTCGGACAGGAGCGCTCCGCCCAAGAGCACGCCAGCGATCCGCGTGTCGAGGATATCGAGGTCAACGAGAATCCGTGACTTGGTCGCCAGCGATGTCGCCGCTAGCGCGATGCCGATGAACAGCGACTGTTCGAGTGTCATTCCGGGAAGTCACCAGCGACGTAGCCGAGGCCGAACGGCAACAGGAACCCGCCGAGCGCGATCATCAGCGCCTACGGACCGAGTTCGAACAGTTCGTGGAAGTCGATTTCCATCTCCACATAGACCATCTGTATTTAGAGTTAGAGAGAAAGTTCGATATTTCTCACCGGTATTTTTAGAACGGGTTCTCGGAATTGCCCGAAACATGTTCGAGCCTGGTACGTATCACCGGTCCGTTGTTTGAGCGCAAAGAAGAGAGCTTCAACCACTGACCACCAGTGATTGATGTCATCGTCATGGCGAGCGCCGTGCGCTATATCAAGCTGTTCCGATTTGTGTAGTGACAGCTAGCCAAATGGCGGTCAAGGCCAGTTGTATCGATAGCCTGCACGTCTCAGGTATCGTGAAGCATATCGAGGAGTCGCCGGTCTGGCAGATCGAGATATTCGCGGAGACCGTGGATCGCTACAATTACCCAGCAGCGTAGCCGCCGTATCCCTTCTTGGCCGCTGGTGTAGGATCTCCAGAGATAGCACATTGAGCCAGAGTTATAAGGTGATCTGTGAAGCGCGTAAAAGGAGGGGGCATACTATTTAGACAGACTCAGAGGTCAGTTAGTTCACCAGAGCGACTCGTTCTCTACAATATCTAACTTCTACTATAAGTTTCCTGATCGGCTTTTGGCTCAGCTTCAGATGCGTCTGCCCGCCACGAGAGAACGACGACGGTTAGATATAGCCCGCCCAACAACCGCGCCGCTGGTTTGATCCACGGCTTCATCTCGAGATCCTCAGTGTTCTCGTAGACGAATTCTTGGCTGAGCTGGATGATCGGACGCGGCACGAGCGCAAGCAGGATCCCAGCAAAGCCGAGTAATCCACTGACAATCGTTGAGCTGCCCTCACCCCGGCCGTGGACGAGCAGCCAGACGAATGCCATTCCCTCGAGACGCGCTCCCCAGAGCGCCCATGGACGCAATTGTGCCTCATCGGAATTTTCGAGGCCGATCCATTCGCACATGTCGATGACCGGTTTCGGCTTCGCGATCTCGAACAGGCCGAACACGATCAACAGTTTGCGAAGCATAGCCATAATACGATGTCAACTGACAAAAAGACTGACACAGCTGTTGAAAGACATCTTATTAGTCTACATAATTTGAAGTCCAGACGAGTTTATATCAAATCAGATATTAGTGACAAACGGCACTGTTTAGTTAAGAAGTTCTAGCGTTGAACGCGTTTCAGCGTCCGTCAAAGCAGCCCCGATGAGATTTGAGATCATCACTTCTTATGAGATGTTTGCTGAAGCAGCCGAATTTTCGCTGCTCGTAAACTAGGACTCTTTTGTATCAGACTGCAGATGAATTTCCACAACCAATACTGTCACTTCATCGTTGTCTTGTCTTGCGGTTTCCCTTACCTAGACAGTGCCGTAACTACAGATGCGTATTACTCTTGCTATCTCGACGAAGATACTATCTATGGCAGGGATGAACAATCGGTTGCTGATGCGCTGTAAACTGAGGGTGGCGTGACAAAATATATTACTACCTCGAACGGCTAGCTTGACCGATATCGCAGTTCGAACCGACAGCTATGAATCAGGTTCCATTCCTTGGCATCGACGTGCTGTTGTTTCTCGCGATCGGAGTTCTCGCTGGAGCACACTGTATCGGGATGTGTGGACCGCTCGTAACGATATATGCGGGCCGGATGGACGACGGGACGGCAGACAACGCTCGTGCTGGTCGTCTCACGACTTACGAGGTCCGACAGCACGCGCTGTTCAACATCGGGCGAGCGGCGAGTTACACGCTTCTCGGTGCGGTGTTTGGCGCACTCGGTGGAACAGTATTCGTGACGACAGCAGCGCTTACATCCGTTATCAAGTCTGCCCGTGGCGGGATCGGTCTCGTCGTTGGTGCCTTCATCATGATAACCGGGGCATACTATATCCTCGGCCGAACGACGGGAGGTGTTCACCTCCCTGGGCTTGAGCTTATCACAGTATGGCTCACTGTGCATGTCGATCGATTTGCGAATGGCCCTGGTATCGTCGGACTCGGCGCAGTTCACGGCTTACTCCCGTGTCCGATACTCTATCCAGCATTCCTGTACGCCTTTGCGACCGGCTCAGCTGCCGGGGGCGCAGTTGCACTTGCAGCCCTCGGCGTTGGCACGATTCCCACTGTTTTCGTGTACGGAACCGTGATCGATTCCATCGATGTCAGTCATCGCCGGCGCATACATCGACTGCTTGGGGTCGCGTTCGTCGCGCTCGGGTACGTCCTGCTGGCGCACGGATTGATGGGACTGGGAATCCATATCCCACACCCGAAACTACCGTTCTACGATGGTATCGACACACAGAAAATCACAGCGACTGTCATCAGTAACTAACAAATGTCTGACTGTACTGTGTCAGAAGCCGGCTGTACACTCTGTGACCTCCCCATTGGAGGGAACGACATTGTAGAGGACGGAAACCAGTTCTGCTGTACCGGCTGTCGTGACGTCTACAACGCACTCGGTGATGTCGACGATATCGACACCGAAGACGTCCGCCGCGCTCGAAATAATTCACAGATCGATCGCGAGGTTCCGCAGGATCACGAGGCGACGTTTCTCGAAGTCGACGGGATGCACTGTGCGACCTGCGAGGCGTTTATCGAATCGGCCGCGACGACGATCGACGGTGTCAGTAATGCTAGCTCAAGTTACGTGACCGATACGGTTCGAATCGATCACGATCCAGATCGTGTCTCGGAGGACGATCTCCGGGATGAGATCAGCGGGCTCGGCTATAGTGCCTACACCCGTGACGATACGTTTAGCCGCCGAAGAGCCAACAATTGGGAGATGGGGCGAGTCGCGGTTGGCGTCCTCATGGGGATGTCCGTGATGCTGCAGTATCTTGTCATTATCTATCCTACGTACTTCGGTGGCCTGTTCTACGGCGAGCGGGTCACAGAGTTTTTTGAAAGTGCGCTCGCGAGTTCTGTCGCCACGCCCTTCTACGTCGTCATCGCGGCGCTCACGACGATCATCCTAGCCGTGACTGGAAAACCGATCTTACAGGGCGCGTACGTCAGCGTTCGGACACGGTCTCCGAACATGGATCTGCTCGTCGCAATCGCGGCCGTGAGTGCGTACCTCTACAGTACGCTCTCGGTCGTATTCGGTGGCGAGCACATCTACTACGACGTGACCGTTGCAATAATCGTCATCGTCACGGTTGGCAACTATTACGAATCATCGATCAAGCAAGAGGCGACTGAGCGCCTCTCCGACCTGACATCTATCCAGGTCAACGAGGCCCGTCGCGTTCGCAAGGATGGAGAGTACGAAGACATCGCAGTTGAGGACCTCGAGGTCGATGATCATGTGTTAGTTCGGTCCGGGGAACGGGTTCCCGTCGACGGTCAGATCGTCGACGGTGACGCAGCCGTCGACGAAGCGGTCGTCACCGGTGAGTCCCTTCCCGTTCGGAAGACTACGAGTGATGCCGTCGTCGGCGGTTCGATGGTGACAGATGGCGCGGTGACTGTCCGCGTCGGAGAAGACGCGACGAGTAGTCTCGATCGGATTTCTGAACTCGTCTGGGACCTCCAGAGCGACTCCCACGGTATTCAGAAACTCGCGGACAAACTGGCGACGATCTTCGTGCCAGTCGTTCTCGCTCTCGCAGTTATCGTCGCGGGCGTGCATCTCCTCCTTGGTAATGGCGTTTCCGCTCTCCTAGTTGGGCTCACGGTGCTAATAGTCTCCTGTCCCTGTGCACTCGGGCTGGCGACGCCACTTGCAGTCGCTGCAGGTATCCGCGACGCGTTAGAGCGCTCGATCGTCGTCTTCGATGATAGTATCTTCGAGCGAATTCGTGATGCAGATACTGTCATCTTCGACAAGACAGGCACGCTGACGGCGGGTGAAATGACTCTCACTGATACCGACCTTGAAACAGAGTTGCTCGAGAAAGCGGCGCTTCTCGAAGAGCGATCGTCGCATCCGATCGGTGAAGCCATTGCTGCTGAACGACCGGTGCCTGACGGTGAATCGGTCGAGTCCATGTCGGACGCCAGTTCAACGGACGATCGCGTCGACTCATTCGACAGTTACCGTAACGGAGTCACGGGTATCATCGATGGTGACGAGATCATTGTCGGTCATCCGGATCTGTTCCGCGATCGCGGCTGGGAAGTCCCTACGGATATCACCGACCGAATTGCCAGCAGTCGTGAAACAGGACGAATTCCGGTCGCTGTCGGTTGCAACGGGACCGCTGAGGGCGTTATCGTCGTCGGTGACGAGTTGCGAGCGAATTGGGACGAGACGGTAGCATCGATTTCGGACGACGGAAAGGATGTTGTCGTGCTCACTGGAGACGATGCTCAAGCGGTACAGCAGTTTCGAGAGCACGCTGCTGTCGATGATGTGTTTGCGGGTGTTCCCCCGGAAGGAAAAGCGGAGACTGTCAAGCGATTTAACGAAGTGGGACAAACAGTGATGGTCGGTGATGGTACCAACGACGCACCGGCGTTAGCCGCTGCCGATCTCGGAATCGCTCTGGGTGGTGGTACTGCGATGGCTGCTGACGCCGCGGACGTCGCCCTCGTCGATGACAACCTCGCGTCCGTCGGTACGGTCTTCGAACTCGCTCGAGCGACGAGCCGACGCGTGAAAGGCAATATCGCGTGGGCGTTTTGCTACAACGTGGTCGCGATCCCACTGGCCGTTATCGGTCTTTTGAACCCGCTCTTTGCAGCGCTCGCGATGGGTGCAAGTAGTCTGTTGGTTGTCACGAATTCAACCCGGCCCCTACTGTCCGAGGACAAGTGACGGACTCGGCTTTTTCAGGTCAATTTTTGATAGTAGACTACCTACTTGCTCACGGTTTCGCCGTCTGCTTCATTGAGGGTGGGGTGTTCACGTGAACTCCCGTTTTGGCCATTGCTGGTAGTCTCATACTCGCCGTTCACGGCCAATGTCTCGCGATTCAAGCGAATATCTCTGGGCGCGCTCCGTCTAACTACTTTTGTGCCATACGGAGATGCTTCAGTCTGATATCCTTTGCTGTCAGTCAGATCACGTTCGCGACCGTGTTGTCACACACCGTGGCGTCGCCCTCGACCGGTTCGCCGATATCATTGGGACAGATGTGAAGGTGCACGGATGTCTCAAGTTCTCTCGCGTGGCCGACGTGGTCGTCCGCAGAGCGCGCATCCACTCCCAGAGAAACGCTTCGAAGTCGACTATAGAGTCGTCGGCAACATTACGGGCCAGATTCCCGAGCATTCTGCCGTTCCAGCCGTGGCCATTGACGAACACGACCACCTCGACGCTCGAATCCGACAATGAGTCGAGAACGTCGCGGACGTACTGTCGAAGCGTCTCCGCAGAAACCGATAACGTCTCTGGAAAGTGACCGTGATACGTCGCAATGTCAACCGGTAGCGTTGGCAGGGCGATTGAATCGAACTCGCTGCGCCGGTCGACTTCTGCAGCCATCGGACGGGTGATGATTGAGTCCGTACCGACGGATGCGTGTGGTTCGTGTTGTTCCGTGCTCCTGACGGGGAGCAGTGCTACCGTCGGTGTCGCGTCTTCGGCACCGGTCCAGGAACACGTCTCGAATCCGTTATCAATAGATTCGAAACAATGGGACCTCCTCGAGAGAGATCTGTCCGCCACTATGAAATACGAAGTGCACATACATCCTCATATGAGTCGGACGCTGTCTGCGGACGATTCATTAGTACTCGTTGAACGGACAGCCAGGCTGGCAGCAGTGTTCGGTACGTTCATCATGGTATCAACGGTTATTTTCACGATTACCAACTTTATGGGAATCCAGAATGTTCTTGTCGGCGCAGTGGTTGCGTTCCTTGCATCGTTGCAGTCTTATCTAGTCAGCGAACGACGGTTCCCAAGCATCATCGTCGCGGGGCTCACTACCCTACTTGGAATTTGGATCGCGGTAGCACCGCATGTCCTCGGCGTTACTCGAGAACTGGTCATCGGGATCAACGGTATTGCCGGGGCCCTTATCGTGGTTCTCTCTCTTACTGGAGTGTACGGGAGCTTTCAGACGTCGAAGGTGTCGAATTTCAGACCAACAGGCATGTAGAATCCGTGAACATCATATAGGGACGGCCATGAGACCGTTAAGCGAGCGGGACGATGATCAATATGGCACGCACATCGCGCTCTGACCCGAGAGAAGCGTACTTTCGTTGTTAGTCGTCGGTCCTGCTCGTCTTCGCTTCGTCGATGGAGATGTCGACATCCATATCGCGATGGTTTGCGTCACCGAACCCACCGCTGAGCACGCGCGTCAGCGCGTCTTCGACGTTCTCATCAAGGTCGGTGATCTCGCTGGGTTCGACTTCGACAACGTAGCCCGTCGTGATGTTCGGCGAGGTAGGCAAGAATAAGACTTCGCGGCCGTCGTCAGTCACCTTTCCGGTCTTGAAGGACGTCATCCGTAATCCTTCCCAGGTCTCGATCTTGACCGGCTTCTGGAGCGATTCCTGCTCGCCGAAGGCCGTCTCAGCGGCCATCTTCGAGGCGTTGTAGACGAGTCGGATCACAGGCACTTGATTCGCTAGGTTGTCGACGAGTCGTTCGACCAGCCCACCGATGGTCGTCCGCATAAGATACCCGATCGAAAACGTCAGGATGGCAAACACAGTCAGCGCGGTGATTACGCGGAAAAATTGGGCTATTTGCTCGCGTATTTGCTCAGCAGACGCGCTTGAGCCCGAAATGAGCGGCTCAAGTGTGTCGGCGTTAAGAATTAGCCCCGGTGTCAGACCAGCGGCCAGTCCATAGAGCCAATAGATAACGTAGAGCGTAATGAGAATAGGACCGAGGACGACGATCCCGCTTGCAAAATCCCGTTTCCACGATGCCATGTTCTGAAACTCACACTACTGGCTAATGAGCCCTTCTCTTTCTCGTATTTCAGTCAATAGTGACACTCAGTGTCGCCTGACGGAGACGTTTGAAGTCGTCCGGCCGGTAAGCGTGAATGCTTTACTACGGAGTTAAGGACAGAAAGGCACTTCCACTTACTGCAAGGATGCAAAGCCAATAGCGATGTGCTATCGAACTCTGTTATGGGAGGTCTTGTTTAGACGCTAGTGAGAGCGATGCTGCGACTCGATGCTGATTCTCCATACGGAACCTCGTCGAAAGTTTTGATCCATGGTCGAGGCGATGGTGTCCCTCCAACCTCGATAAAACGGCTGCAGAACTGAAATTAGAGAGACCAGTTTCCCGATGGCGATTCTATTTCTAACCTCTGTGTGTCTATTCTCGGCCTGTAGACCTTCTTGCTCTCGAATTTTCGCGCCTAAACACGGCTGTTATGGGACTATGTATGAGGACGTTCTCTTCCCGTTTGACGGGAGCAACGGCGCGGCAGCCATCCTGTACCACGCTACAGACATCGCTCACTGGGCCGACGCAACGATTCACGTCCTGTTCGTCGCGGATGCCACGCGTGATTCAGCATAATACAGGTGGTTTCTCCGACCTCAAGGAGCGCCACACCGTCGCTAACGAAATTGTCACGGAAGCCGTCGAACACGACTGCGACGTAATCGTGTTTGAAGACCTAACAGACATCCGCAAACGGCTTCCATAGGCGAAGTAGCACCACATCTGGGCGTTTCGGCGTCTATTCGAGTACGTCGAGTACAAGGCCCCGGAACGTGGCGTCACGGCAAAGCAGGTCGTGCCGAACCACACATCCCAACGCTGTTCTCGGACGGACTGTGGGTTCACGCACCGCGACAACCGCGAGGGCGAACTCTTTCAGTGCCAGAAGTGCGGGTATGAGGTTAACGCAGACTACAACACAGCGAAAAATATCGGGCTACGATACGCCCGGAAGCGGCACCACAGACTCCGTTCCTCGCCCACGTCGGGGGGCGGAGACGTCTTGGAAAACGAAGTTTTCCAATGGTCAGAAAATCTCCGATTTCCTTCGACACCAGTAGACGTGCGTGTGAATGGTGGGGCGTTGAACGGCAAGAGTCACCAGCCTATTACTAGGGACTGATTGCCGGGAGTCCACATCAAAGCCCTCCCCTCAACGAGCGAAGTAGGGTAGTTTACGGAACCACCTTGTGATAGTGACTGAAAACACTCATCCTGTTTCATCAGTGATCGAGGTAAATATCGTCTCACCCCTCCGTAATTGAGATACCGTGTTTTAAACTGTGGGCGATTGTTATTACGATTCTAACAGTTCGGTCGCAGTCACGACCTTGACATCCTGTCCGTCGATATATTTAAGAACGCGTTCGAATGCCTGTTCGCTCATCCCATCTTCACCGCCGATATAATCAAACTTCAATACTACGAGCTGGCCGTACTGTGCAGCATAATCGATATACGTTCTCGTTTCATCCCCAGCACTGCCGGAGAGGAATCCAATGTTGTGTGGATCCGTAAGCGGTAACCCATTTGGGCACCCACCGAATCGGAACGCCTGTTCATGGTGTTCCGTGACGAGATCGCGAGCAGTCGGACTGAGTACGTTCTTTGGTGTGACGAAGTGTTGTGCACCGTCTTCGAAGCCACGACTTTCGAGAAATGACTTTGTCCACTGGATCATTTCCTGTTGCTCTTCGGGAGAATATTCGTGGAGGAAGTGCGCGCCAGTTCGTGGTCTGGCTGCCATATCCCAACCTGCGTCATTCATCTCCGTAAGCCGATCCATCGTAAGTCTGTCGTCTCGACCGATGGCTTCAGGCATAACTGCCTCGACACCTGCATAGCCGTAGGATTCCATCTGCTTGAACGCGTGCGCATAGTGTTCGTCGAGGGTCCCGTCGAACAAGAGCATAACTTTTCCCGTCTTCGGACGGTCGACAGTCCGGAGGTCGTCGACTTGGCAGTCGATCGAACCGGACGTATTACCACGGCGGCGAGCAGTCACCCGAATCTGCCGGACGTTTTCCAAGTCGGGCTGTGTTTCAATCCGATGGGCACCGAAGTCAACACGTACCCACCGATCGGCCGGCCCGACAAGCGTCCGATGTAACACGTGTACGTTACGTGAGTTCGGTGCGAACAGTTCGAGCATGAGTCGGAGTTGCTGACGTCCGGTAAATTTCACTGCGAGAGATAGATTTTTCCCACTCAGATCCTGGCCATCAAATATTTTGTAGATCGCTGCATATTCCGTGTCCTCGCTCGCTGTGAGTTTTGCCGACTGCGAGCCGCCATACGGATCAGCCGTCCCAGCCTTGAGAGTACCAGCGTCGATCATTGCGTTCCATTCGTCGAGAGTCTCAAAGTTCTCGATTGATTCCCCGGGAAGCTTCGATAGTCCGTTAGTGCCACCAGATCCAGTAGAGTCTTCGTTCGATGGTGATTGGTTCGACGTGTTATCGTTTCCCCGCCATTGTCGCAACTGTGAGAGACAGCCAGAAAGGCCAAGTGTTCCAGCTGCTGCAACAGCCGTTACGAATGATCGTCGATTCCGATCTGTCATCAGTCGTGGTACAAATTATTTCCCCTTCCTTATTCATCTGTTAATCAGAAACTACTGATCGAATCTCGCCGCTCAGTGTACTGCGGTGCCTGAATTTATTCGACATTTAGTAATAGGCGGCTCTGTTGAAACCCTATTGTCTCGACACCTTTCCCGCTGAAAAAGCTGTTAGGTAGGTGTGCTTACTTCACACCTCCTCATCTGAATAGTGCCTACGGGATGAGCAGACAGTACACGAATGGGGATGACTTTTGAGTAGAACCTGTGTTTCGGGGTTTTATTATTGTCGACCAGAAATTATGACGTATGGATACAATCAGCACCTTTCATTTGGCAGGAGTAGGCTTGCTTTTGACCAGAGACACTCTTTCATTTCTTTCAGGTGAGACCGTTCCTGCTCTGATTGTGCTTGTCCTCGCAGTCATCATTGGATTCTCGTTTACTAGATGGCGAGAGAACAGAGCAGAGGCCACCGTGTAATGAGGTTTGGGTAGTATAGAGCCTCCCTCATATGCCATCCAATGGAGTGAATCGATGGATGAAAATTTTATTTCTAACATTTAGACCGTCTTGTCGATGTTGTGAGTGAGACAGCCAATAGCGAGTTCATGGAATTGCTTCCACCAGCACTATGAGCGGACGAATGCACCGTGCTTCCGCTTGAGGCGAGAGTTTACTGTCTCGTTCTGACTACGCTGGCCGTAGAGATCAGCATCCAGTCGAGCATTCCACGCCTTGTGAAGTGACGAAAACTCTTGATGCTTGATAAGCGGACGAACATCTTCATCACGGGCTAGCGCACAAACCTTCTGATCGTTATAGCCTTTGTCACCGAGAAGAATCGCTACTTCGCTGGTGTTCCGCTTGGTGAGTGACGGCGCGATCTGCGAGTCGTGTTTTCTGGTTGTCTTCCGTACCTTAAGGCAGAGCAAGACGGTGTGCTGATGGAGTGTGGACCGTCGTTTCGAGAACTTCGAGGAGTAACGAGCGACAGTTCGCCGAGCCAAGTGAAATGTTTGCTCAACAAACCGGAGCAACCGCGATTTTGGGAGGTTGAGGCTCCCCTTCTCAATGCATATGCGTCGTAAATCGCTCGGCGAAGAAACAGTTCCATTCCCGATATTGGGCTGGCGCCGTTCCTCAAGCACCTCTCACTGATAATCGTCTCCGCTGGTGCGGGGGTCGCGTCGACGTCCTACTCTGTTCCACCGATCGTGAGCACGGGCACTGGTGTAGAGCGGACCGTCTTTTCGGCGACGCTGCCGAGGAGGACTCGATCCGTGCCGCGTCTTCCTGTCGTCCCCATCACGACAACGTGGATGTCGTTGGCGTCGATACAGTCGCGAATTCCCTCCGTAGGATCCCCATGTTCGACATGTTGTACTGTTTCGGTGACACCATGTGTCTCCGCATCTGTGATGATTTCCTTGACGACTTCCGTTGCTGCCTGTTCGTGATCCTTCCCGGAGACAGACCGAATATCGAGGCCGAGCGACGCGTTATCAACGACGGAGAGGACGTGCACGGTTGCTTCAAGCGACTCCGCGAGTGCCAATCCATGTTGCGCTGCCCGGGTTGCGCTAGCACTGCCATCCGTTGGGATGAGCACATTCTCGTAGGGGAACGTCAGCTGCTCGTCGGGCTGCATTCTCGCGGTGAGGACGGGGACCGTGGAGAGACGGACAACTTTCTCGCTGACGCTGCCTTGGAGATACCGTGATACCCCCTTTCGCCCATGGGTTGACATCACGATCAAATCATGCCCGTACTGGTCGGCGTACTCGACAATTGTGGGCGTTGGATTCCCCTGCACGACATCAGTCTCGTACTCAACACCGAGCGTGCACAGTGTCTTGCTTGCCTCCTCGACGATGTCTTCACCTTCCTCAACGAGTGCGTCGACCACCCTGTTTTCCACGACAGTGACGCTGTCGCGCGTCGTATCTGCGACAAACAGGAGATGAATCGTTGCGTTTTCCCAGTTCGCAAGTTCACCGACGTGGTGTAGAATCTCGCTCGAGTCCTCACTGTCGTCGACCGGGTACAGGATGTTCTTGTACATACTCTCAGTACGGGGTTATACGGAGAGTACTTTCTAAGGTGTTTCCACGACGAGTCCTGTCGAGCTACCTTCCGTACTAACACCGAATGATCATTCGCCCACTTGGATGCTTCACACGGAACCAACGAGATCCATCAAAAAGCCTATAGCAGCTTCTTAAACAAGGACATATAGTAGTAAATGATTCTGTCCGCCACTCCGCTTGAGACCACTTCTTTGCGCTCCATTCTCGGAATCAGCGTCGACGGACTCTACTCGGAAACTTCGATCACACTTATCGGCGCTGCGGTTCTCCTTGTTCTCCTCGGTCTGTCTGCGTTCTTCTCGTCGTCTGAAATTGCGTTGTTCTCACTCGCCAAGCATCGTATCGACGCCCTCGTTGAGCAGGGAACGCCCGGTGCGGACACGGTTGCAGCCCTCAAGTCGAACCCCCACCGGCTACTCGTGACGATTCTCGTAGGCAATAACCTCGTCAACATCGCGATGTCCTCGATATCGACCGCCATCGTCGGCTTCTACTTCGACCCTGGTCCAGCGGTGCTCATCTCTACCTTCGGGATCACTGCTATCGTCCTGCTATTCGGCGAAAGTGCGCCGAAATCGTACGCTGTCGAGAACACCGAGACGTGGGCGCTCCGGATTGCACGCCCGCTCAAACTCGCCGAACACGTCTTATTCCCACTAGTCATCGTGTTCGACCATCTCACACGGCTTGTCAATCGCGTGACGGGCGGACGTGCAGCGATCGAGGACTCGTACGTAACCCGCGACGAGATTCAGGAGATGATCCGGTCCGGTGAACGCGAGGGTGTCATCGACGAAGACGAGCGAGAGATGTTCCAGCGCATCTTCCGGTTTCGAAGTACGATCGCCAAGGAAGTCATGACCCCACGGTTGGACATCGTTGGAATCGAGAAGACAGATACACTCCACGATGCGATCACCAGATGTCTCGAAAGCGGCCACCGGCGACTCCCCGTCTACACAGAAACGCTCGACAATATCGTCGGAACTGCAGATATACACGAACTCGCCCATGCCCGACAACGTGGCACGCCCGGCGACACTTTCGTTGGCGATCTTGAACTCCTTGACCCGCCCCAGCATGTGCCAGAGAGCAAGTCCGTCGACGAACTCCTCGAGGAGATGCAGATATCGCGAACGCAGATGGCAATGATCATCGACGAATTCGGGACGACGGAAGGACTCGTAACGGTCGAGGACCTCACGGAGGAAATCGTCGGAGAAATCCTCGAAGGGCCGGAACAGGCACCGATTACGGAACTTGATGACTCGACAGCGCTCGTTCGCGGAGATGTCGCCATTGCGGAGGTCAACGAAACACTTGAACTTGATCTGCCAGATGGTGGAGAGTTCGAGACGATAGCAGGACTCCTGTTTAATCGGGCGGGCAGGTTAGTCAAGCAGGGAGAAACATTCGACTGTGACGTGGTTCGACTGCGGGTCGAATCAGTCGATGAGACCCGCATAACGCAGGTTCGGATTCAAACTGGAATGGCGGATAACCAGTCGCGTGACGGGACCGAATTCCGAGAAGAGATGTCCGACGAACTTTCGACCGGTGAGTAACCAGATGTATCCGGCACTCACCGTTGTGAACCGATTTTCTTCGAACCCACGCCCCCTCTACATCTCATTGAGTGAGGTTACAGCAGTACTAATGGAGTACGGTCACGTTGCCATTGATAGTGCGACGGGCTGGCCTGGATTGGGGATCATTTTCGTCTACTCATTTTTGATTGCGTTCGCGCTTCCCGGCCCGAGCGAGGTTGTGCTTGCGGCACCGCTCGATCTCGGGCTACCCCCCTGGACCCAGCTTGGATTCATCATGGGCGTAAGCGCGATGGGGAAGTCCGTTGGCAGTCTCGTAGCGTTTCACCTCGGTCAGGAGGTGAAACACGCAGGCCCCGTCATTCGAAGGTTACGTCGGTCTCGGTTCGACATTCTCGAGTGGTCGGAACGGCGGACGATGACGCTCGCTCGGCAGTATGGATACGGTGGCTTAGCGCTCGCACTGTGTGTGCCCTTCTTTCCAGATACGCTGTCGATCTACACATTCTCGATCCTTGAAGAAGATTATCTGAAGTTCGCAGTCGCGACGTTCGTTGGTAGTCTTGGTCGACTCGTCGTCACGATCGGCTTCTTTGGCGGGGTTATTACCCTCTTCTAAGACGGGTATTTGCGCGAATCGTCACGACCGGAAGACGTGAGCTATTGACGGCTACACCAGGAGGGAGAATCTGGTCCGTCGACAGCCGACGGGTTGAGACCGAGTCGATACCTGTCCATCGGGTGATCCACAACGGACAAATTGACAACCATGACAACCTCTGCGAGTAGTAATGACAGCGCTAGAACGGTCTTCTGAACAGCTCTCTGGTCTCTCAATCTCAAAAAAGACGGCTCTGTTAGATTGTTATTTTTCAGATGTATTTTTGTGTGAAACACGCGCTCACTACAGAGCGGGAGATCACAAGAACTCATTGTTGAGCACCTCTACCGCGCAGTCGTCCGCCCGGCGATCGTCGATTACATGCAGATCGGGGAACAGACAGAGGTGTTCGAGATCGAGGTCACCGGGAATGCGCCGATTGACGGGAAGACACTCATCGAGGCAGCGGACGAGGCTCATCTCCCCGAAGATGTCCTTATTGTCGCAATCGGCCGCGAAGGAGAAGACCCGCCGATCACGCATAGAGAGAGAGAGTACGCGGATTGAAGCCGGCGATCTGCTCACCGTCTATTCGGCATCCGGTCTCGACCCTGGACTTACAGATGTGTTCGGTTATGACGAGGATTGAATGCGATAATTGTACAAATCACCAGTATTATACGAGAACAGCAGTATATTTGAGGAGTCCAGTGCCGAGATATTAAATATATACTTTTCTGAAAACGTATTTGTCGAGGGGATCTCACTCATTTCTACTAAACCGTTCAAATGAATGTTGATATTGATCACCGACGTTGTGATTTTGCATCTCGGATCTCTGCTCCGTCTCGAAGCTTATCGGGACACTGTGGACAGACCCGAGGCTCATCAACGCCATCTGGCGTGAACACACGGGCATATTGTTCAGTGACATGGGACCCACAATTCTGACATTCAGGCATTTTCTTTCATTACTAGCTTTCGTGGCCTGTCGGTTGTATCGATCAATAGTGTTTGTTGCATAACATTATTTGTTAGATAAAATAGTATGTGCATACCTATTGGAGTCCTATCTTATAGGTATTTTTCTTTTCATGAATTACTGGGGAATCGATATGAACGCTAATTCGATAGAGAGTACTATTCTACGAGATCCTCAGCACAGCCACACCGGATGGTGCAACCAGTACACGGAACTCTCCAACCGAGAATTGAACATCGAGATCAGTGTGTGGACTCGTCGAGTCCACGAGTTGCTCGAGTGCTTCAACATCGATCACCTGCTGTAGTTGGTACTCGTCACGAGGAGCCCTTTCTCTTCGAGCGCGTTAACGATCTCTCGAGCAGAATCTCACTGCCACTCATTGTTTCTCACCTCGTTGATGGCGTCGATAATCTCCTGAGCGGCCAAACTGATCCGCTCGAGACGTCCGAAGATTGCTTCTGGCTCATCGCCTTGCCAGGCAGCCAGATAAAACGCCGAACCGCTTGTATCCAGTCCGAAGTATCGCCCGACGATGTAACCGACTGCTTCAGCCTCGAGTTCGCGTTTCGAGCGTTCAGTCTCGTCGTTGACGTCACCGTGCAAGCGTGCGTGGCCGTATTCATGGACGACTATCACAGCGAGATCGGCGGTGTTCTCACGATCCTGGGCCTCGATTAGTGGTTGTTCCGCAGGAGTGCGATACTTACAGACGCCCTTGGCGTCGCCGTGAGGCCAATCCAGTTGAGAAATGACCTCAACCTCCACTTCGAGCGATGTGGCCGCCTCGAGAAGCGCTGGCAGCAGCCCGTCGGAATTCCCCGTCGCTTCGGTCTCGAGTTCGGGGAGTGGCTCTCCCTCCGTCTGAGAAATGTCGAACACTGGCGCTGGCCGAAAGCCAACAAGTCCTTTCGACCACTCTTCGGGTGATGTTTCGTCGTATTCACAGTCACTTCGATCGTGGTACGACGGTGAATTCTCACATTTGGGGCACTGCTTTGCGATAATCGGCGTCCAGATCCAGATCGCACTCTCGCCCTCTTTTACATGCCGGTCGAATTCGTTTTGCCACGTTCGATAGCCGGCAACATGAGTTGCGTGCGGACACTGACGAGTGATTAGCAGCGTGTTTCGGTAGGAGTAGTCGTGGAAGTGACTCTGCACATCGAGCCACTCCTGGAACTGCTCACTCGAGACTGCATCGTTAACTTCCTCGACGAGGTCGTCGACCCAGGTTTCCATCGTGCTGTGCATCTCCTCACGTCTGGTGTCCGAGTCGTCGAAGGACACCTGCGAACAGTCGCTCGTAGTCATTGTTCTCGACGACGGACGCTCAATTAGGAGAACGCCCCTCATCCCTCAGGGGGAGAAAAACCGAACTCAAGTCAGCGTTTGAGTAGGTCTCGCTGCGCTTCCCTCACTGGTTCTCTTCTAGAAACTCAGTCTTCGATCCCGAGTAGTTCGTCTCGACGGCTGCGAAGTGTATTCGGCGAGGTTCCTGCGACATCAGTGATCCGCCTTTGAGAAAGATCTAATCCAGCCTGTTCGGCAGCGAGATACAGACACCCAGCTGCAACGCCACTCGGTCGACAGCCGATCGTGATTCCAGCCTCGTTTGCTTTTTGTGCGAGCTCGCGTGCTCGTCGACGAACTTGGTCTGGCACCTCGAGTTCCGTCGTGAGCTTCGGAAGGCGATCAGCCGCCGATATCGGCTGTGTCGGTAACTGGAGTTCGACGTTCATCGCGTCATATGCATTTGTGAGTCTTCCCTGGTCACAGCGCGCACAGGCAGCGATTTCTGCTCGTGATCGGCCAAGCCCATTACAGCGAGTAGTTGCGTAGACACTGGCTACGGCTACCGCCTCGAGTGATCGGCCTTGGCAAAGTTGCTCGGATTGGGCACGTCGGAAAAGCATGCATGCTTGGTTACGGATACTCTCCGCCAGACCGAGACTAGCGCCAATACGCCGGACTTCACCGAGACCATACCCAAGGTTCCGTTCTGCTTTTGATTGCCACTGGGAACGAGACTGTTCACGACGCAGTCGATTCAGTTGTCGGCGCTTTTTGCTCGAGAGCGTGTTTCCGTTCCCATCCCGATTATAGCCGATTTCGGTAGACAGGCCTCGATCATGACGCGTCGGTGTTAGTGGTGCGCCGGTCCGTTTCTTTGATTCCCGTCTTTCACTCCGTCCCCAATCGGGCCCTCGATCAAGTTGCTGATCCTCGAGGATAACACCACAATCCTCACAGATCATTTCGTGGCCAGCCTGTCGAACACTGCTGCCACAGTCAGGACAGTCAGTTGCAGCCGTCTGGATGTCTTCGTCGAACGTTGTCGTGTAGATATCGCTCGTTGCCATATGTAACTCTGAAGGGAACAACGGAACAGCCCCTTCACCGCTTCTGGGGCGATAAACAGCGCCAGTCAATCAGATAGATTCCTCTCACATCGAAGTTAGAGCGGCTTGCTTGAGATCAGAGCTTATTAGAAACGTTCTGAGATGTTGACTGGAAGCAAACCCGTTAACATTGAATCGGCGAATTGTGCCTCGACAGTGGTCTTAGCGATTTTCTTTTAGTAAGTCAGACCTTGTTTAGACGCCGGAGAGAACGACTCACTCCGGTGAACTAACTGCCCTCTGAGTCAACCCAAGTAGTGTCCCCTCTCGTTTTTCGCGCTTCACAGATGGTCTCAAATGAATTTTGAACTGAGCGAACTACCGGACTTCACGACCGTCTGCGCACGGAAGCAGCAACTCAAGATAACAGTCTGGTGTACTCTCCTGCGACTCTCTGCTAACCTTCACGATGTCAGGAACATGCAGGCTATCGATGTACTGGCTTCGACCGGCATTCTGCAGCCGCCACTACGCAAATCGGACACACTACACCTTCAGATCGGTCAAGACGACAGCGTTGGTAGACTGCGAAACCAGTACTGTATTGGACATTCACTGTTCGATGACACAGCCGCACGACACCCACATCGGGCGACAGGTACTCACGCGGAATCTCAACCGACTACAGACCGTTACTGCTGATAATGGGCATGACTGGGACGACCTGCGTGAAGAATTTCGGGAGGCCGATGTTCGGCTAGTGATCAAACACCGGGTAGTTCTATCCGCTTGACATAGTGCACAAAGCTCGCCATGACGATGATGTCTATTACCGGCGGTCAATGGTTGAGGCCGTCTTCTTGCGCTCAAGCAGCGGTGCGGTGACACGCTCCGGGCTCGAACATGGTTCGGACAGTTTCGAGAACTCGTTCTGAAAGTAACTGTGAGAAATGTCGAACTTGCTCTCTAACATCGGCAGTACAGGCGAAGACGTTACCGCGACGAGCATCTGCGAATGCAGTGAGCAGTTCACCGCCGAAGCGGGCGAAGTCAGCGAAGGCGGCCTTTTTAGCGTAGATTTTTGCGCCGAACGGTTCCGAACGGAGTGAGGAATCCTGAGGCGGAAAAAGGTACGTATGCACGTCTCTGAGTGGCTGTTTCGCTGAATTATTGTCGAAATAAATATGCTGGTTCCGCGTCTAAACAAGGCTGTAAGTTCAATTCAGCGGTACTATTGAGATGTGTATCTTGGTAGATGGACAGGGATTCCCTAACTCGAAACCGCAGGAAATCACAACAGCACCAGTCACTAGTCGAGGTACTGTGACTCCCACTCCTGTCGTTCTTCGAGTGTTTGCTCGCCATCCTCCGTAATCGCGTAATAGTTTGTTCTCCTGTCGAGTTGCCCCTTTTCAACGAGGTTCTTGTTAACTAGCGTATCGAGATTCGGATACAGCCGTCCATGATTGATCTCCTTACTATAGTACTGATCAATTTCCTCTTTGATATCTTGGCCAGATGGATGATCGGCACCAGTGATTACGTACAAGAGGTCTCGTTGAAACCCTGTGAGGTCGTCCATATCACGGCATTCGATTGAGATGATGTTTGTTATCCACCGTAAACAGTTCCGTATGCTGATGCAACTGCCAGTCTCTTTGTGATACCATGTGATTTAACCAACAGATCAACGGATGTGCGGTGAACGTTGGTTAATACACTCTACTCATAAATTTCATTTTCGAAGTCAACGTTCAAAACGATCAAGTAAAACCCGAGTGCCTGCTCGAATTACTGAGAGAGTACAACCCTCATCCTCTAATGAGAGCAACACGATAAGATCTTGTTGATCCGAATCAGCGAATCAGCTCCCAAGTGGCATATGTAACGCGCGAGATATCGAGCAACCTCCCACCAATTTCGTTATTCTGATTCCGAGAGCAACTCATCGACGTATTGGTCTTCCCATTCTCGGCGGGCTTCGAGTTCACGGCGGCCACGAGCGGTGATCGTATAGTAATTCGTCCGCTGGTCGAGTTCTCCTTTCTCGACAAGCCCTTTGTCGACGACCTCGTCGAGGTTCGGATAGAGTCGCCCGTGATGGATCTCTGTCTCGTAGTACTTCTCGAGTTCGTCTTTAATCGCGAGTCCGTGGGGTTCGTCCTGTCCGGCAATCGTGTACAATAGATCACGCTGGAAGCCAGTTAGATCGTGCATATCTGAAGGTGAGTATATTGACTGATGAAGATTCCGGGACCAAGTGGCAATACGGAAAGCACAAGATGACTGGAGCGACTCAGATCAATCTCATCGAGTCACCAGGATTATCACCAATGATGTCCGCTAACCCATAGACAGAGATTGCATCGGTATAACTCTGAGCAGTGACAGCATTTTCAATACCCTGTCTGGCAGGTTTGTCATCAGTGAGGACGATCACGCCGCGTGTTGAGCGGTTTCTGACGTACTGGATGGCTAGCTCTGCGGGAATGGCATCCGCTTTTTCAACCTCGTGTTCGGGCTTGCCGGTTTAGTTCGCGATCGTTCTCGTGGCGATATCGCTTGCTGCGACGGCATCCCCGTCTGTCGGCGATGGAGCATCGATGACTTCGGCCCATCCTTCATCAAGAGCTGTCTGTACTCGATCCATCTTTGAGCCGCCAAGCTCCCCAATAACACGCTGAGGAAGTTTGCATACGACACCAGCGTTTCGGATTGTACTCCGAGATTTTACACATTTAGGTTCGATAAATTAACGATCGTAAAGAAGGCGTTTGCATCGACGAGGACGGCCTGTTCAGAAGAGAGTGGATTACTTCGGCTCATCCAACGTCCTCATTCGGGGGAATCTGACTCTGCTGGGGCACCATCTACCTCGTCAAGGGAAGAAAGATCATCTGATCGTGGACATCTGGAAACAAATACTCGAAGAACGGATCATGCGTCCGGCCAACAGTCAGAGCTGGCTCGAGCGCATAGGTGATCATCATTGTTTCGGTCTCGCGAACGTCGATATCGGTCGCGACCATCCGTGGGGTCGTCTTTCCTGCAAAGTGCAGCCCTGCACCCCGCAATGCAGCGATGAGTTTGCCAGCACCATAGCGGTTCATGAAGTACTCGACGTCCTCGTCAACTTCCTGGAGTGTAAGTGCGTGCAGGAACCGTCGGCGTGATGACGATGGGGACGTACTGCTCGACGATGATGACCGGATCGGCCGTCAATTGCTGCGGACGTGTCGAGTCATCTCGATCGACGAGACCGAGGTCGACGAGCTGGTCGACATACTCGTAGGTCGTCGGTTTCGATAGCTCGAGACCGTCCATAATCTCCGGTGGCGAAACGGGCCCCAATAGCAGACGTAGACGTACACACGAGCGAGTGCTGGCTGGTTGAGTAGCTGTACGACTGTCTCGAGCTTCGGCGCGTTCTGGGCCAGTGCCTCTGGCTCGAGCGTTTCCTCATCCATGATGTCTGTTAGTGGTGAATCTAACGCATCGAGCCGGTTGATCAGTTCATCACGCACGTCCTGCCGAGACATCGTCTGTTCGTGCCAGCCGAGCCGTTCGTCGTAGTGGAGCTTCCTGAATAGCTGGCCAGTCGTATCGGCGGCGATGTACTGGGTTCGTTTGATTTCTTATATGTTCGACGATCGGTACTCGGCACCGACGTCTGCATGAGTGAGTTCGACGAGAACAAACTCGACGAATGAAATGAGTGACTCTCGACTTCAGTCGTTCGGAACGCACAACTCGAGGGTGGACCAGGGTGGTTCAGTGGGCTGTCGGTGGGTTGGTGCTCGATCGATACCACGGTCTCGTGGGTGTTGTCGCTCAGAAGTCATTCGCTATCTCGGGGCAGTTCGACCGCCCCGCATCCATCCCGGGGACGAAAAACACGAGATCACAGTCGCGACGGTATCGGTAGATCGTTGCTTTGTTTCTTTATTCTGAAAGATTTATGAAACTCGTGACAAGTACAGACGGAATATCTTACGATGGCGTCCCACTCCTCCCTCGCAACCATCGTCGTTTGAAGCTACTGTCCACAGAGATACAAAGCGAGTTCCTCGGGATTTGACCCCGAGGCGGTTCACTATCGAAAGCAGTCGACAATGACACCGCCGAGTTAGTCAGCTTTGGCTTCGACGGAATCTTGCGTATACACCAACTCACCGGCCCGGTCGAGCCAGTCGACGCCCCACTTGACCGTCACGGGAACTAGCGAGGTCGTGAAAATCGCGATGAATACGAGAATCGAGAACAGCCCCTCGTCGATGATACCGTTCGAGAGCCCGATCGATGCGATGATGATCTCGACGGTTCCGCGACCATTCATCCCGAAGCCGATGACGACCCCCTCCTTCGAGGTGAGACTCGTCGGCAGTGCGAATAGCCACGATCCGACGATCTTCCCGACGAATGCGATACTGACCAGCAGAACGAGCAGTCCGAGGTTCTGCGTGAAGACGTCAAGCGTGATCTGGAACGCGACCGTCACAAAGAAAATCGGCGCGAAAAAACCGATAGCCAGGTCGTACATGACGTTGTGCATGTGCTCGTAGAACTCCTCGTGCAGATCCGCCTGCCGGAGGAACAGCCCCGCCATGAACCCGCCGATAATCATGTGGAGGCCAGCGAGGTGGGCGAGTTCCGCGAAGACGAGCGCGACGAGCAACGCGATAGAGAACGCAGTCGTCTTGTCGACGAAGCCGTAGCGTTCGCGAAGCGTATCGAACTGGTCCCAGACGTGCGGAAGGAACCGGTACCCGATGAACAGGGTGATGGCGAAGAAGGCGATCGCTTTAAAGAGGATGAATCCAATCGAGGCCGCGTCGACGGAGCCGGCCTGGATGAAGCCGAGAACGCCCGCGAACACAACCAAGACGCCGACGTCAGAGATCAGCGCACCGCCGAGGAGGATGCTGGCGATCCGCGTATCCAGAATGTCGAGGTCGACGAGAATGCGCGATTTTGTGGCGAGCGACGTGGCCGCCATCGCGAGGCCGAGAAACAGCGCACCCTCGGTAGTGGCGATGGTGAGTACACCGCTCGCGTATCCGAGTGCAAACGGAATGACGAACGCGCCGATGGCAACAATGAGTGCTTGCGGACCCATGTTGAACAGGTCGTCAAGGTCGACTTCCATCCCGACGTACACCATCAGGAGGAACACGCCGAGTTGGGCGAAGATGTCGAGTGTATTCGAAGGATGCAACAACCCGAGAATCGGGGGGCCAAACACGAGGCCTGCAAGTAGTTCGCCCATCATCGCGGGATAGCCGATGCGTTCGGCGAGGGCACCGCCGATCCACGCGAGTACGAGGACAAGTAGGAGATTGAGAATGTCGATTTGCGGCGCGGCCGCTTCGACCATCTCAGTACCCCCCGAGGGGTATTGTAGTCAGTTGGCTCGTTAACGGACGGCCGACGGTGCAGGTACGCGGTGCTACTGACTGCTTGTTTTGTACGCACATCTGTCTGTTAGTGGTCTTGATTGTTGGAGTGGACGTTCTCGATCGCAGTGGTCAGCGCCTGCGTCGAACAGACGGTTTCGATCTCCAGTTCGTCATACAGGTCCAGATTTTGCGGATGGTTGACGAGGACGATGAGGCGGTCTGTCTCAAACGTCACCCGCAGTAACTGTGTGATGAGCAGATTTTTGCTGTCGCTGTCGGTTGCGACGATAACGGTGTGTGCCTGCTCCAGTCCGATGTCCGAGAGCGCCTGGATGTCCGAGATGTCCATCTCGTGCGCCTCGATTCCAACATCGAGTGCCCGTTTGATGGTTGATGAGTCGTCTTCGAGAAACACGGCGGTTGTCTCCTGGGCAAGGAGGCGTTCTGAGAGTTCCTGGCCGACGTGTCGCCCACCGATAATTACTGTTTCCATGATAACGTTCTCGTTCCGGTAATCACGCCCCACGCGTGTGCCGTCTGAACGTGTTCTTGAGCGAGCTGTACCGGTCAGTCTTTGAGTATCCCGTAGTCGCCCGTAACGACCGGAACGTGAAAAGTATAGCGGGATGAATACCAGAACGTGAATTAGTAGATTGTTTAATACCGGATCGAAACGATCTCCCCTCGTGATGTCGAGCCTGTCGTTGCGGAGAAACAGCACTGCTTACGATCCGCGTGAGAACCGGAAGCGTCTGATTCCACGTCAGGCCGTGTGACTGTGCCTACTCTTCGAGATCATCCCGAGCAAGGAATCCTCGATACGGACAGACGTACTCGTGGCGGATGATCTGTTCATCCTCAATATCAAGCCCCAAGTCATACAGTTCCTGTCCAATACGGCTTAGGTCGTCGTGATCGACGCCGATGATGTTGATGTAGATGTTATCGTGCCCGTTCATGATTTCGCGCACCGCTTCGACGCCATGAATATCAAGCGCCTGTTTGGCGAGTTCTTCGCGTTGTGGGATCGGGGCGGAGCAGATGAGCTTCGCATGCAACGGGAGGCCAGCTTCTTCGTAATCAATCTCGACGTGATAGCCCGAGATGATGCCTTCCTCTTCAAGCCGCTGAATACGTTTCCGAACAGTACTGGCGGAAATACCACGTTCCTCGGCAATATCCCCGGACGAGGTATGTCGTGCATCTTGCTGTAACGCGTAGAGAATGTGCCGGTCGAGTTCGTCAAGGGTTCCGCGTTTCATAGACGTATACTAGTGAAGGTGCGCTAATGAACGTTTTTGGATGGCTGTCGTCGTATTATTCCTGCTAGGCGGTATCGGATGTCAGGAGGAAAGCAAGAAAGTGAGAGGTCTTCGACCATGGTAATCAACCCGTTTTAAATCTCAAAGATGGTATCGTACTGCTGCTGTGGGTGCGGCCCGACTGGACGGCTTTGTAATGCTCTCTGAGCCGTGCCAGCGGTGGCGCGCGATGAATGCGCGCTTCAGCGCGCAGAACGTGCGAGGGACGAGCGATGCGACCACAGGGAGCGAAGCGAGGAGGCTGGGGAGGACGCGAGCGAAGCGAGCGTGTGGTCGGACACACAAAAAAGAGGAGCGGCTACGCTATTCCTGGGTCCACCACCGCCCGCGTTCGGGGAACTCGAGGCGGCTCCAGCCGGTCACAGCCAGGCTGCATCGCTCGTTGTGCCAGTTCTTCGCCGCGTTCCTGATCCGCACCGTTTCGCCCTCACTCACGTTCGTCTGGTATGAGTTCTCCCAGATCGTGAACTTCATCTTCTCGGTCTCATCCGCGATCAGCCCAACCTGGCTGATCGACGGCTGTGAGGGGTCCCACAGTTTGATGATCTCACCTTCCACGTCCACTTCGCCTGCCTCCACCTCCGGTACGTCTGCGATGTCAACGCTCGTTCCCGATTCGGCCTTCACTTCGTCCATCTCCTCGAGGGTTGCGTCGATCATCGACTTTCCGTCCGTCACCTTCTCCGCCAGTCCACGGCTCACTGCCGCCCGGCTTGGACCCCCACGAACCGTCTCCGTGATTCGCACCGATTGTTTGTTGACCTCCGCCAACTGCTCTTGCTCTAGCTCCGATCGGGGGTCCACCCGTTCAACCCGCCGCTCTCGGCGCTGCTCGACCACGACCTCTCGCGTCCGCGCTTCTCGCCCCTCTTGTGTTCCGAACGCTGCCTTTGCGCTGATCAACTTGAGTTCCTCCTCTCGAGCCCGAATCCGCTCTTCCTGTGCCAGTGGCAGGTGTCCGAACTCGTTCTCCTCACGCCCAACCACTGTCTCCGGGTGGTTCGTCTCGACTTTCGTGTTGATCTCCTGCTCGACACTCGGCGAGAACTCCGGCGTTTCGTCCACGATGGCTTCCGCGAACGGAGCTTCCACCGTCACGCCTGCGTCCGTCTTCTCCGCAGCCGCATCTTGGTTGACAGTCGATTCAGCCGAAGTTTTATCATCTCGGAAGTTCGTAGAACTCATTGCTTAGCTCCGAAGGCGCTTTCCAACGCGTCTTCACTCCAACACCTCTCAGTCCCAACTATACTCGTCTCCTGCAACCGCTCTCGCTCGCGCCTTCAGGTCCCCTGAGGCGCGAGTAGAGCGGGACACTCACCCCCACCAGCCAGCACCGCGCGCCGAGACGACCGGCGCGAGCGTCCAGCGGAGTAACCGTGGGGGGTGAGCAGCTACGCCGCGCAACCCCTCGCGGTTACCCGCTGGCGTCGAAACCAAAGCCCGGCAGCACAGCGACCACCGGGAGCGAGCAGCCCGGAATGGTCGGTCGCGAGCGATGCAGAGGGAGGGAAGGCGAGCGGGGCGTGCCGTCTTCATTCACACCAGTCGAGGGACAGCTACAGCATCCCCACCTTCAGCTCAGCCTGGCGGGCTTCGAAAGGGCGAGGACATCTCTGTCGTCCCCCGCCGACGTCTCCGTGAGCGTAGCGAGCGGAGGCCAGTGAGAGCCGCGGCTCTCGCTCGGCAAGCACCGCAACGACCGAGCGTTGCGAGGGAGTGAGGCGCGCAGCGAGGCGCGGGATGCCGAGCGGCCGAGGGCTTTCGGTGGTAGGTACTTCTCTCTCCCTCTCTCTCTCTCTCTCTTCTCGAGATATCTTATCTCCTCGAGCGTCACCTCCAGTCCAACCCCGACGTAGTCCGAGACACTCACACAGACATGTCGTAAAATAATCCTCACGTCCTCGACACGGATATCGAACAAACGACAATTACAGGGTGTCTATGTATCATCGACCGATCACCGGTTCGAAGAACATACCTGAAGTAGTGCACGTGGACGGAACATTTAATAGCGACCGAACCGCATTACGGTTCATGAACCGTGATACCGTTCGGGCATCGGATGGATGTGAGGGAACGTACGTTTGCCTCCCGATTCCGCTCGGTGACCGCGAGGCGTTCCGACACCGCGCAGCGACTGACATCCTCCACGTACTCGCAGATAATCCAGATACAGCCTTCTCGAACCGAGAACTCCACCGGTTGACGGAAAGAGGAATGTCGAACGTGAATGCCGCTGTTCTCTCCCTCGAAGCCCTCGGTATAATTCACGTTGATCGCGACGGCAGGTCAAATGCCGTACAGATCAACCCGGAAAGATTCGTTCACAGTGATGATCCTGTTACCACAATTCCGCAATCCGAGTTCCATGACCCAGTGCGAACTGTTCGGAATCGGCTTATAGACCGTATCGGTGATCATGCAGCGATTGTGTTGTTCGGGAGTGTCGCTCGTGGTGACGCCGACCGGGCAAGCGATATCGACGTATTCGTCGTTGTCGATGATGGTCGAATGGCGGCGCAACGAGCGGCTCACGACATTGAGGAAGATATCACGTCGGAACAGTTCGATGGAGATCGATTCGAACCGCACATCGTCGTTGAGACGCGCGACTCAGCAGTAACGCACGACCGAATCCGTGACGTGCTCGTGGAAGGGATCACGCTTCACGACACCCCAGTTCTCGACGCGGTGAAACAGGAGGTGTTCGCGGATGGGACTTGAAGACGTCGTTGACGCTGTCGAGCACGTTGAGTCGTTGTTAGCCGACGAGGAAACAGGCCCTGTTCAAGACTCGTTGTCGTGGCAGCAAACGGATGCTGACGTACAACTGGGGAAAGCATGTGCGATGCTAGGAACGTGCCGTCAATTACGCAGCGGGACAAATAACTACGTCAGTATTGTCGAGTTGTCGTTCAACGCCATCGAACGGTCGTTCCAGTTCTACTTGGTGGATCAGACTGCTGCTGAATCGTCTGATTTCCGGAAGCATGAGCAAGTGTTCGAGGACATCGAGAGTCGCGGGGTATTCTCTGATACGGGTGTGCCTGCCCGGATTGATGCGTTCCGATCGGAACATCGTGCCCGGATCTATTACGATATTGATCGACCCGGTCGAGATCTGGCAGTTGGGATGCACGAGCTAGCTGAGGAAGTTCACTCGTACGCTGTCGAGTTCGCCGATGCGCATTCCCGGTGTAACTGCAAGGAGCGCCACGAAACCAAATCCTAGGGAGCGAGGCGCGGGATGCCGAGCGGCCGAGGGCTTTGGGTGGAAGTGTACTCCTCTCTCCTCAACAACATCGTCTCCCTCATAACCATTGTTCTGTCGAGTGTCCCTTCATACCTTATTCTGAATTGAAGAAACGGTCCTCCCAATGACTGTTACTTGGACCTATCGCCGAATAATCGTCCCCATAGAGAGGATGTCTCTGAAGCCGTATCACAGTCGGACGTTGTCCCGGCTTGTTCTTCTCGAGCCTGCTCGATCTCTCGGTTACGCTCTGAAAGTTCGGTTCTGAGATCTTCGATCGTTGTCTCGAGGCGATCGATACGTTCAGTTTTCTGTTCGAGCGTGGCCTCGAGTTCGTCGACGCGGTCAGTCAACAGTCGGTTCTTCTCAACCAGATACGCATGATTCCGATTCTGCTCCGAGTCGTCACGGCTAGCACTGGTCGACGACTCGCTCGTTCTGGGAACAGATTCGGTTGACGTATCTCGAGTGTCGGGATCGTAGAACTCGGAGGTACTCGCAATTGCTCGCTCGATAGTCTTTTCGCCATACGTAGAGCCGTCAGCGTAGTGGACTTCATCCCACTTGTCTCGGAGCAGTCCTGATTGGCGGAAGAGCCGGTCCATCGTTTGGTGGTCACCACCAGTCCAGAATGCCAGCAGACAGCACAGTGCCATGTCCGCCTCTGACTGACTCTCGTAACCAGCAGTCGAGCCACGCCACAACCGCTCGAACTTCTCGCTGTTCGATGCGTTCCGTGCTCGCTCGAGCAGTTCCTCGTCCTTGAGGTCGACGTTGGTATCGGCTGCACTGCCCGTCGCTGCTTGCTTCTCACTGGAACTATAGTCTCCAGATTCGTGTTCTGGATCCGGTTCAGAGTCTTGAACGTACTCACGATGGATCGCTACCAGCGCATCCTGCCGACGTGCAACGCGAGTTGGCGTGTCCTCGAGGCGGTCGCCGGTAACAGTGAAAAACCGAGCAGTGTCGTACAGTTCGATACTGCCACGGCGGTTCCGCCCATCTGGGAGTTCTCCCTCGATGAGCACATGAAATCCAGTACCTGACGGAGAAATCTCCGTATAGGAGTCGAGTCGCTCGATGATGTCCAGCGCCGCGTCGTCGACATCCCCGGTTTCAGTATCCCGGCAGTCATCGAGGTCCACGCCAACGACAGGATCGTCATCGGTAAAGACGAACCCAACGCCAGTAGCGTTCCCTGTTTCGGCGTACTCGAGTGCTGTCTCGAAACTGTCCCACGTCTCTGGATCGGTCGACGAGGCGAATGCTCCCGTCTCTGGTGTCACCGGTATCTTCGTCGGTTTGCCATCCCGATCTTCTTCTTTCCAGCATACCCACTGCTCACGTTCTCGTAAGCTAGCTGGCAGCGCTGCTGTGTCGATTAAGGTGTCAGAACTCATCGTTGATCACTCCGAGGTTCACTCATTGAGTCCTCCGAACAAACTATATCATAATCTCGAGACAACTGCTGACAATCGATAGGCAGCCCGATCTCCCTGTCCCCGCATCGTTCTGCGGATGGAACCCAGTGTATACTAGTTGGTTTTGGCGGGTTATTTTGCGTGGACAGCACTCCCGTCATGCGGTTCTGCGTGGACAGCACCGTCCATAGAATTTCCTTGGAAATCCAGTCTGCGTGGACAGATAATTCAGATGTTGGATTCTGGCTGTGTGAGGGGCTATTTCGGAGAGAATGGGAGACTCGATGCCCTCGAGCAAGGATACCCTTAGAATTGCTATTACAGTACATTATAGTTATGTCAGATGTCATTGATCGAGGAGTGTCTGCCCCTCTTCTGTCAGGGAGAGTCCGACGTAGAACTGTACGCGGTCACCGTCTACTCTGGACCGGTCGGTCTCGAGGTCGACGACGTTCCGTAGCTTCCGGGTGAACCAGCCTTTGGTTGTCCCGTCGATATCGTGCTGGTCAGTCCAGGTAGCGTACGCCTGAAACAGATCATCCTGTGGAACTTTGGCTCCATCGGCCTGCCTGACGTACATTGCCGTGAACGCTTCAACACCGTCGCCGTCCGGGTCGATGTCCACCGTCTCATCTTTCGATGGCGAATCAGATGCCTCACCATCTGACGGAGGATTTCCACCACGACGAATCGTCGAAACCTCAACTCGGCCTGAATCACCGTTGGAATCGTCGGGCCATAGCTCCTCGAAGTCGGGGTTCTCGGACAGCACATACGTTTCTCCATGCTGGAAAATCAGTGGACTACCGTCAGCTGGCAGAATCAGCACGATGTAGCTGTCACGCGAATAGTCTGCATTCGGCAACTCGATATCGGGGATGAACGGTCGTTTGATCGGCGTCCAATCCTCTTCGAAGTCGTCTTTCGAGTCATAGACGCAGGTCTCTCCTGGTTTGTGGACGGTATACTGGCCGTTTTCTCGATCGTGGCTATAGTAGGCCGGAACACCGTCTTTGGAGAGTTCCCCCTCATCTGGAACACGGGTGAACTCCGTCTCGCCGTCTGAAAGCACGCGCTCGCCGTTATCGCGTGTCCAGACAGTTCGATTTGTGTCCGCAGTACGTGGTCGAACAGCGGTTACTCCACCGTGGGCCGTCGCGCCACCGCCGAACATCACGATCTCGTCGCGATTATAGAACTGCTCAGTGCCGTCCGCCCGTTCTCGCAGTGGCGGCGAGAGGATGTTCTCGATTCGTTTCGCCCACTTCGTATCGGAGTCACTAGGACGGACGACAAAGAGCGGTATCCGGTCGGCTTCGCAGGCCCGTTTGAAGTTCTGCAAAACCTTCGCGGGCCGGTCCGGTGTCGTCGTCTCGGCCTCGATGTTGAAGACGACGTCGTGGTCTGGGTGGGTCGCGGTGGCGTCGGGTTGCTCGCTCCCGTCCTGTACGAGGATATCGACGATGAATCCGCGTTCGGTAAGCGCCGTTTCGGTATCCATGAGGACTGCATCATGGCTCGTTCCCCCTGCCGATCTAACAGCTCCCGTTTCAGGCTGTACCGTCGTTTCCCCCTCGTCGGAGAGGCGAGCAACGATGTCGTCGTCCTTCAGATCGACTTCGAGCAATTGCGATGCTTCACGCACGTCCGGAAGGTCTTCGTACGCATAGTCGATGTCAGGCTGGGTGTTCTCAAGGCGGATCGAGAGTTCCTCGTCAACGGTAGTGACATCCACCCAGCCGTTTTCCGCCCGTACTCCCTCCCGAATCTGTACTGCACGAATCGACTCCGCCATCGTTTCATCCAGTATCTTCGTCGGGTTCGCTGCCTCGTTGGCGTCGCTGTAGATGAGATTCTGCATGATTTCAGCATCGGTCAGCGGCTTGGTCCCGTAGCGGTCCAAACTCTGCTCGATGATGTCGTCGACCGCATCAGCCGACCGTAGTGGTGGATACGGCGGGAACGAGCGGAGGAGGACGGGTTCTGAGTACCGACCGCCATCGAGAGGCAGTTTCGTCCAGACCTGATACTGGTCAGTCGAGATCAGGTCCTCTGCAGTGTAGTCTCGGAACCGCTTCATCAGGAGTTGGGCGTCGTCTACGTCATTCACTGAGAACGCAATGAGGTTGTCGCAGTTGTTCTGCATCGCCTTGAGCGTGTCCTCGTCGAACTGTGAGGGGTACTGAGAGGCGAGCGTCACGGAGAGCCGCATCGACCGAGCACGAGCGAGCATCGACTCGATATCGAGATTATCGCTGGCGATGTCGTCGAACTCGTCGCAGAGGACGAAATACGGATCTGGGTCGGTATCGCGTTCATACGACCGCTGCTGAATTGCACTCCAGAGATTCCGCATCACGCCGAGTGTGACCATCTTCTTGATGTCCGTATTCTCGACGGGCGTGCGGACGATAACGATTCGGTCGTTGTCGATAATATCGCGGAAATCGATCGTGCTCTCGCGGTGGGAGATGATCCGTCGGATGACCGAGTTTTCGACCCAGGATTTGATTCGCTTCAGGAGTGGCCGGACTGTCTCGTCATCCATCCGTGCGATTTCGAGACAGAACTCCTGCACATACGGATCGTCGACATCGAGAGCAAACTCTTCACGCCGCTCGGCGTTCAACAGCGTGAAGTACATGTCGATCACTGAGAACGGTCTCTCGGACTGCATCATCGCTCGTCCCATTGACTCGGTGATCGACTCCATATTGATGCCCCAGTACTCGTCCGTATCGAAGATCGCCTTCAGATTCTCGATGCGATTCTCAATCTCGTTTTCGCGCTCTTCCTCTGTATCACAGTCGGGAACCTCGAGGAAGTTCAGCCCGACCGTCTTATCGTGTTCTGACGATCCAGGCTCGATCCAGACGATGTCGTCAAGACGGTCTTCGGGGAGTTTCCGCAGGAGTTCGCGAGAGTCTCGTCCTTTCGGGTCGAAGTAGACGAATCCATATCCTGAATACGCCCACTGGACCATCATGTTCAGCAGTTCCGTTGTTTTCCCGTAGCCGGTAGTGCCCGTGATCCAGATATGCCGGAAGAGCGACTCGAACCGGAGCGGTGCTTCGCGGAACCCACGTTGCGCATCTTCGTCGTAGCCGATCCAGAGCGGCGCGGGCGATGTTGTGGCACCTGATTCGAACATCTCGCGGACGTACAATCCCGCGACAGTGCCCTCACTGGCTGTTTCGGTAATGACTGATTTTCCACCGACGTAGGTAGTGTCCTGTTCGGTTATTTCATACGTTTTATTGACTCGAGACTGCGGTTCTGGTGCTGGATCAGACGTTACATTCACGTTTGCACGTTCGTCTGGTTCGGTCTGGAGATCGGTACTCGCCTCTTCGACTTCTGTCGGTTCTTTCGAAGATGAGCCTGCATCAGAGCGTGCCGACTGATCCCCGTTGCCACGACCGAAGAATCGTTCAAACACCATCCTGCCCTCCCTGTCCAGCCTGGCGCTTCTGGAGACCGTCACTGGTCGTGGGTCGCTCGTACTGAACGGCGTCGGCGGGAACGCGGTCACCACGTTGCGTGTATCGCCAGTCGATGTTTGGCGTCTCGATTTCGTTGTTCGGGATGTGTGCGACGCCGGCGAGTTCGTCGACGGTCATGATCATGCGCCGGTCGGTCCACTCGCGGTCGGCCATCCGAGTGACGTGCTGGCGGAGTTGACTCGCACGCTTCCCTTCTTTCCGATGGTACACTGGCATATCGTCGAGACCCTGCTCAGTGATCGCGTTGTAGTACTTTCTGAACATCCCGGCGACGCCGTGCGCACGGGCTTGAGCTTCGTCTTTGTCCGCTGAGATTGCGACGATACGGATGTTGACGTGGAACGCCTGTTCGCCGCGCTGCTGTTCGATGGTTTTGGCCGCCTGCTTGTCCTTCTCGCTCGCTGGTCGCGTCCGAGGATTCAGCCACCCGACCGAAGTTCCCTGGCGGAGCGCGTGGGCCAGATCATCAACGCTGTTATGCTTGAACTGGTCGCCGTCCGTCCAGGACTGCTTCGCCGGTCGAAAGACGACCTGCGTGACAACCTTGCTCTCGTCGAGCGAGAGCATCTCGCTCGTGATCTCGCCGTATGGGTCGGTTTCCCAGCCCTCGCTGTTGTGATGGCGAATCGGGTAGTAGGGAAGCTTCTCCATCTCCAGCCATGCGCCAGCGACGTACTCATCGGGCTCGATGACGGGGAAGGCGTAGCCATCCTCGACGGGGAATACCTCGCTGTTAGCGTAGTTATTCCCGACGCGGCGGCGGAACTTGTCGGCGGCTGCCTCGGTTGCAGCGTGCATGTAGAACTTGATCTTCCCCTCGTCGAACCAGACCTCGAAGGTGTGATGGTCGCTCGTGTTCTTCTCTCGGAAGTTCGTCGTCACGTCGTGGACCGACTGGAGTAGTCCGGCGCCGTCGACGATGCCCTGATTCTCTTTGAAGGGGCGGATTCTGAGCAGAATACCGGGCGCACTCTCCGGGTGCTGGACGAACGGCTCTTCGAACTCTACCTGTGTTGCGTCGTACTCTGGACCGTCATTGAAAAGCCAGCTAAACATCGTCATTCACCTCCTCGTCGAACCGTAACGCCGTCGTCACCGCCGTCGGCGAGAGCGGATGTCTCTACTGTGTCGCTCTGCCGCGCGGTCGCGACGATCGCCTCGATGATTTCGTCTTCAGTGAAGCCACGATCGAGAATTCGAGTCGCCTCTGCCTCGCAGAGTCCGTAGCGATTGGTGAGTGCGTTCATCCGCGCCTCATTTTCCACGAACCGTTCGAAGTCGACGAGTTCTTCAGGCTGGTCGCTAATCGCCTGCTGGATGTATGTCCGGTCGTCGGGTTCGTAGTTGATGACGCGCTTCTCGAAGTCGTCGGCGACGACGTGCAGCGGATACGTTCCGTGTTCTTCGACGCGAACGAGTGATTGACTGTATCCGAGGTCTTCCTTCCCTGCATCAGCCCGTCGAACGTACCAACGTTGTTCCTCTGTGAGGCCGATTTTGTCGGCTGTCCCGTCGTCTAGGTCGGGCAGTTTGTGAAAGACCTTGATTGGACACATTCCGATAATCTTCTCGGCCTGCTCGGTCTCATAGAACTCTTGGGCTGTCTGCGAGAGGAGGACCATTCGAAGGCCAGCGTGGCGCTGGTGACGGAACGCCGTCTCGAGAAAGTCGAGGTTGGCCTGGTCCTCGAAGAGGTAGTGCGCTTCGTCGATCGCGAGTTCGACGTTCCGTTGGGTGTTCTTCGCCTGCTGATAGATCGTCGAGAGCAGGAGTTGCATCAGGAACGTCTGGCGGTCGATCCCTGATGCGCTGCCCTCGATCTGACCGAGATCGATATAGACGACCTTGTTGTCTCCCTCGAGGATATTGATCTCCGAGCGGTGTGAGAGATTTTCGTAGGCACCGCCCTCTCGGAATGGCTGAAACGCGATTGCGAGTTCGTCTGCGTATTGTGCGGCCCGCTCGCGAGCGGATTCGGATGCCGCAATATTGTGCTCATCTGGATGCTCGGCGATATCACAGAGAATCCGATGGACGTCTTGCATCGTCGGTGAGTGCTTCGAGGTATGCGTCGAGACATCACCCTCGATGATGCCTGCTTGTCGGTAGGCCTCGTCAATGACGTACGAGAGGACACCCGTCTCGGCTCCGAGTTCGATATCACGAGCGTCGAGGAAGTTCTCGAGAATGGCGTAGACCTCATCCTTCTTCGCCGAGAGGGGAGAGATGCCATCGCTCGACTCGAGGACGTGCTGTGGCGTCTCTCGGATCTCGAGCGGGTTCAGCTTCGTGTCGCCGCCGACGGTGATCGTTTTCGCGTTCAGAGCGTCCGCGATACCACGAAAGCCGCCGACTGGATCGACGAGGACGAGCATCGTGTCGTTGCGTCGCTTCATCATCCGCAGGTGGCGCATGATATCGCCGAACGTTTTCCCGGCGCCCGGCATTCCGACGACGAGTTCGCTATGTCCAGTCTCGAGTTCCCATGGATTGATTCGGATGGGGGAGCCGTTGTGGCCGTGATAGCCGTACTCGATGCCGTCGTCCATCATCTGGTAGTTCGACGAGAACGGGAACATCGCGCCGATCGCCTGATTCGTCAGTGTGGACATCCGATCGCGACCGAGTTCGTTCGTCCCGAGCGGTGACACTGTTGCGAGGCCGCGCTCCTGCCACCGGCTCGCAACCTTGAGCGTACAGTTCGCCGGGGCATCCTTGACGATCGACCGCAAGCGAGTCGTCTGATTGTCGAGCGCTTGCTCGCTGTCAGCGGCGAGGCGAATGAACACGCCACCGCGGTAGAACGACGCTTTGTTCGCACGAACGAGCGACCGCATGTATTTCGCCTGATCGATATCGTCCTGAAGGTCCTCGGACTGGAGGCTGTCCGAGTCGTGCTGATTGATCTTCAAATCCGAGATCCAGTCCGCCATCATGTCTTGGGCCGACTGGCTGTCAAACGGGTCGAGGTGAACGCTGATATCCGTCTGAAGGTCGGTCTCGAGCAATAGACGCTCGAGGAGGCCATCTGAGGGTTCCTCGGGGAACTGTTCGACCCAGAACGTACGGACGTACGTCTCGTCGTTGATCACGGCGTAGGTCGTCTCCCAATCGACCGTCGTCGGGGCGATAACCGACTGGTGCATCGTCGACGTGTCTGGCAACCGATCGCCGGAGGAAATCGAGAGATCCTCGTCGATACTATCTTCGGTACGATCGTCCGAGGCCGATTCCGGCGTACTGGTCTGCTCGTCCATTGCATCGAGGACGTCATTGGGATCGGGAGTTGCTGGAACACCATCGCTAATCCCGTGGGAGACGACCGGGAACGTACCGAGTGCATCCGTGATATCAGCATACTTCTCGGGCTGACACGACCAGTACTCCTTCGTGATCCGAGCGAGGTCGTATGCGTCAACCGGACTAACTGAACACTGATAGAGCGACGAGCCGCCGCGTCGGAGTTGTGTGAGTCGTGACTCGAGTTGCTCTTCTTTGAGTCGCTCACGCTCAGGCTCAGTCAGATCATCGGTCTGGAACCGATCGAAGAATCGACCTACCATGGGCATCTCTGCGAGATAGGCGAGGACGCTGTCACCCGTCTTGTCGAACTGTTCGACATCGTCATCGTTCACTGCAGTGATGAGGTAGTACTCGCGAATCGTTGTCGTCTCTGAGTCGATGTCTCCGCTTTCGGTCGTATTCGCGGTGACGTATTTCTCGAGAAGCCGCTTCAAGACCGGCCGTGACCGAACATCAGCGTCACCGAGTCGGTCCTGGTGTGCACGGACGACATCGTCATCGTCGACCTCTCGGCTGGTGATATAGATCTTCACCGGGAAGTCCACGGTCGAATTAACGAACTCAGAAAGCGACTGGACAGCCTTCGCCCATGCATCGTCGTCCTCGAGGGCCATGTTCGCTGGCTCGACTTGCATCGCTCTGACGAGTGCACCATCCGTTCGTTCGACAGCGTGGGGGTACACCCGTTGTAAACGAGTCAGATACCGAACCTCGCTGTTATCCTCACCACCGTGGGTATACTCCTTGTTCTTGATCGCCCAGCCGAAGCGGGCAGCGAGCCACTCGGTGAGCCAGAGGTATCTGGGCTTCACCTTATGGAGCAAGAACAGGAGGATCGTGACCATGATCCCGAATCCCAGTACCGGGATCGTCAGTGCAGCAGGGACGAACGTCGCTGCAACGACAGTGATGAACGCCACTGCGAGAAACAGCATGAGTTCACCAATCGTGTACCCTCGGAAGAACGCCGTAGTACCGCCCAATGACTGATGGATCTTTCTCGTACTATACTCGCTATCAGCTGTATTCGTACTCATACGGAATCACCACCGTGAGACCTTCTGTTTCGTGTTCTTGAGCCCGCGCTTTGCTCGAGTCGATGTCTTCTGTGTGGCTTTACGAGCGTCATCGGCGGCTTTGTCTCGCATACGGCCCGTCTTCGACTTCCGCAGGTTGCTGTACCGCCCAGCGTGAGCCTTCGTTGAGCGGGCTGATGATCCGAGCTGATAGGCTTTCGAGTTGCCACCTCCGAGCGTCGTCTGGCCACTCTTTGTTACTGCGCCAACCTGGTTGTTCGCGTATCCTCGATGGACGTTTCGAGCACCCCGGACAGCCTTTCCAGAGGTGCGTTTTGCCTTCGCAGCCCCGGATGCGGCTGCTGCAGGATTCGTTGCCGAGACGCCCTTCTGTGCGACGGTCCGTATTGCTGGGCTGCTCCAGTACACCGTCATGATCATCGTGATAATCGCTGCAGGAATCAGCGTCAACCCGATGAACAACGAAAAGAGGCCCTTAACAGATGTTTCGAGACCGCCAACCTCCCAGCCGATTCGGAAGAGAATAGCTGGCGGAATCCCAGCGAGGACTAAGCCTGGATAGATTCCTGAAGCTCGGCGTGCCATGTTAGCCGCGGGACTAAATGGCCAGACTTCCATCGACCAAAGGACGCCCAGTAGCGGCATGATTGGCGTCAAGACGCAGAGTGCAATCCAGCGAAGAGCGACGACAAATCCTGCGATAACTAAGAAGAAGTTCGTTATGACGACCATCGCAAGAATAGTGAACACGCCCCCAAGCGAGGATTGGATGAGGCCGCCGAGTCCTGCCGACATCTCGTCAATTGGGGCAATCGTCATACCGACTGCGTCGATGAACTGCAACGGAATCGAGACAAGTGGAAACCAAACAAAAGTCCCCATAAATACGAGACCGAGTCGTCGCAGGAGCTGTTTTCGTCGGTACTCACTGATCGAACCTGCCCGGAGTCCAACAAACGCAAAGGCGATAACCGACAGCATGATCGCCAGCGGCATGATGTATGAGAGGTATACGTCTTGGTACAGACTCTCCCATGGCGCATTGTCCGGGGTTCCAACAACCATATACCCCGAATCTGATTTGGGGGTTGGAACGCCGACGATCGGAGCTAAGATCGCTTCATAAATGTCATTAACAAGGCCGAGAAGCGCATCGGTGAAATCCTCGATGACGTTCTCAATTGCAGTCTCAACTTCGTTTTGAAGCCATCCCATTCAACTCTCACCCTCGCTAGATGAACCTCCAGTAGAGTCGCTATCGACAATGGTGAGACTACACGATTGATCGTCTCCATATTCAATATCCTGAGTATATGAGGGATCTGATCCGACTTGAACGACGGCTGTGACAGTCATCGGTTCCGTCTCGAGATCACTACAGTTCAGCGAGTGAACTGCACCATCTGTGGCATAGACCGACCCGTTAGAATAAACAGTAGTCTCCCCCGGCGGTAAGCGTGTCTCGTGAAAGTATGACTGCGATTCCTTCGATTGCAGTCGAGCAACTGGAGCACCTGCCCACTCGAGTTCAGTGAGCAACGATGGAATCGTCCCCGTGTTCTCTATAACGACTGCCGCATATGTCTCCCAAGTAGGCGAGTTTTTGTCCCACTCCATATCGGGATTTTCTGCCGACCACAGGACATCTGTGATCGTACAGTTAGCCTCGAGCGTGAGCGTCGTTGTATCGACCTGATCGTCCCCATCGAGGGCGACTAGCTCGTATTTTCCAGTAAAGAAGTCATCTTCATATCGGCCAAGAATTTCGAATGATGTCTTGGTCTCGCCGTTCTCGAGACGCTGTTGATCGTACAGCTCTCCACTTGGATCGACGAGGTTGATGAACTCAACCGACATATCATCGGTAACTTCGATCTCAAGGCTCTCCTCCGCTATCTCGACGGACGTGAAGACGTCACTGTCTTCAGTACTGATTCCATTCCCATCTGTACTATTGTTTGAGGGGTCTGACCCTGACGCACAGCCAGCAAGAGTGGCTGTACTAACGCCGAGGGTAGCAAGGACTGACCTGCGAGCGATACGACTGCCATCCGTATTGGAATTTTCTGTCATTGTTGATCTGTAAGTCCGAGGAACGTGCCTCCGGACAGGTAGTCGAAACCGTAGACAGCCAGAGCGACCGGCAGAAACCAGAGCAGTGTTACAAGAATCAACTGAACGATCTTCTGGAAACCGGGATATTTCGGTGGGATCTTCGCCCGGTCCTCCGCTGCGGAATACAGTTGATTCGCGCGCCACCACTCCGTTGGAATGTACTGTCCATCAACGACTACAGACGGCCGATTCTCGAGTTCGAGAACGGCCATTCCACTAGCGTTGACGGTGGTGGACTGATTCCCAACTTCGACCCGGCCGGTTGTGATTGGATCACCGGTCGCCTTCTCCGTGACAGTTGCCTGAACGCGGGCCCCTGACGAGTTCGCCTCGAGGACCGTCAACTCGAGGTTCGTTTCGCGAACGGATCCGTCGCCATCGATCGAGATGGTCTGCGACTGGCCACGGACAATGCCGTGAACGGTCACCTCGTCAAAGGTCGCTGCTGGAAGCGTCTCCGATTGGACGGCGACTGACGTTGCGTTCACATAGCGATCGACAGTCGCAATATCGATCTCGTTCGGGAGGGAGGGACCGACTTGTTCATTTCCCCAGGCTTCTTCGATAACTAACGGTGGCTCAGCGGTATCCGTCGCCTCGCTTGGCATATCTGGCCGTTTCTGCGTCGGTACGGCATGGATTTGTGCCGGGCGGACGGATGAGTTCTTCCGGGTAGTGTCCCTTTCCGTTTGGGACACCATCGTGTGCCAGCCGTCTACTCCCGCAGAGTAGAACCGCCAATTCCCCCGAAGACGAGCGGTACTGTCAACATCGATTGCTGCCCACGTAGTACCCGGATGTACGACGACACCAGTACGATTCTCGTCGCTTTCGAACGTCACGCGCTTTCCGTCACTATTGTCGATCCGAGTAACGGCCGTCTGACGGGATTCGGTTGCTGTTACCCGTTCGCTCACATTCTCCGTTTCAGTCTCCCACGACTCATCACAGGAATCTTCCTCACTGTCGTAATCATCGCACGTTCGTATTTCATGGCGAAGGCGAACAGAAATCGCAACCTCTACGGAGAGGTTCTGCGTCCCTGACAGCCCACTGTACTCGAGAGTGGAGCGATGATCGTTACCGGAGTCAAGTATCCGACCGTCTGCCCGTAGTTCGACACTATCAATATCTGTCTCAGCAATCGACCACTGATCGCGGACCGAGCCAGTGGTATCGTCATCTGGAACACGGACTCGGTAATCGGCTATCGCGAGGACCTCACCGTCTGGAGCGATATACTGTGTCGAGTTGTTTCCTGAATGCAACACCGTCGACGGCTGGACCGCGAAGATGCTCGCGTACGCATCCCTGATATAGCGTCCGTCCTCGAGTTGTGCTCCCTTAGGATGAACTGACGTCTTCTCATTCCCAGGGGTGAAATCCTGGACGTCACCGCTGTTCCAGGTTTCGACGGCTTCAATCGGTTCTTCGAACGGGACATCCGTCGCCCCTGCGAGCCGAGTGGAAAATTCCGCGTCGGAAGAAACGGTGTCCGTGAACTCCTTACTTGAGCGGTCCCCCTTATCGATGTCTTCCGACCACAACAGCGGGAACCGCGTTTCGTTTACACCGTAATCCGGTCCGTCAGCAGGAATCGCCGTACTCGAGTTTGGGTCAGCTGCAGCGACATCTGCAGTCAGACTCGCAACGCCCCCGCTTACGGCGAGGAACGCGACGGCGATGACGATCACACGAGACGTGGTCATTGGATTTCAGTGAACCGGTTTGTCTGCCGTATTAGAACGGTTTCACGCAGTCAGAGAAGCCGAATCCCATCTGACTGCCGACCTTGTCGATGAGTTCCGGTGAGATCAGCGCGAGGACGATGATCCCAAATCCGATACCCGACATTACGAGCTTCTCTTTGGCTTGGTTCTTCTTTTCAGGGTTCCCACCAGCACGCATATACGAGAGGCCAGCTCGACCGACATAGAAACCGGTTGCAGGGAGCCCGAGACCAGCAACAGCGCCAAAAACAATCCCGATACCAGTCTCGACGCCGGTGCCGCAGTAAACGTCTCCCACATCGCTTTGAGCCGTAGCTGGACCTACTGCAACAATTAACAAGAGGAGTCCAGTCGCGAGTGAGACAAGCTGTGGTGGAACAGAGGTGTAAAGCAACTGCACTCGCAGTCTCGTTTTACGAGACGTAGGGGACTTCTCGTTGGTGGTGGGGTGTTCACTGGACGATTCAGTCGCTGTGGGGGATGAACGATTACTCATGGGAAACTGAGTTGACGTTTGGTGTGTCGAGGATATTTTCGAGGTCCTCGAGGCACGAGGTCTGGTCGATCAGGTCGTCGAGGTCACGATCGTCGTCGCGGAGTGCTTCCTCGATGAGTGCGACGAGCCTGTCTCGCTCGATATCACGATACGCCATCTGCTCGGCGAGTGCCTCGCGGAATAGCCCCGATGCGTTGATGCCGGTCGCCCAGTTGAGGAACAGGGCGTCGGCGGGCATAACCGAAATAGTCGTCGTGGTAGTTCGTTTCACCATTTTCTTACTCACAGACCAGTTGCTGATTTGTGGAAATTTGAGACTAGGACCTCGTTGTTCGGGGTTCTAATCGCAGAGTAACCGTTTCGATCAGAGTCTCGATGAATTAGTAACCGCGTCACTCTAACGCTGAACCGGAGGAGTTCATCGGTACCGTCACTGGGCCAACTGGATAGGTGGGAGGGTACTTCTCGAGCATGTCGGTCCTGAATTATCTTCATTGGATGTTTTTCCACTGGTTCTCACCAATCGAAATTTCAAGGAGGATAACTATATTTTCACTGGCGTTTACACCGTCAATATGTATGTAATCCGTACTATTATTCAATTCTCAGATGACTCTCTCTGTGGGCCGAATATAATCGATAAACTGGCGTCTGATGAATTCTATACCCTCTTTGGCTCCAGTTCAGAGGCAGATCGAGCTTGCGCGCGATAGGACTCATACAAGTTGATTCCCCATTCGACGAGTCGTTCGTTAGAAGTGACAATCATCGCAATATGCTTTCCACTACCGGATTCATTGTACGCTCCAATAGCGACCTTGCGAGTATCGTAAATCCCGATACCGAGCGTATGTGCACGATCGAGGACCAGGGGCTGGTAGTTGCTATACGTCGAGCCATGGACCACATACTGGGTTTGAGGGTTTTCGGCGGCTTCGACGTAAGTTGGCAAGTCAAGGATAGCCTCACATTCAATGCCGAGTTCAAGCAATCCTCGATAGGCGTGGAACAGAACTGGATTAAAGATAGAGCAAAACCCCCGAAAGCGACTTGTTTGTCGGTCATAGAGCTTGAGAGCTGTCCAAAGTACGGAAGAGGGGCGAGTAGGGGTAGAAATGATCAACTCAGCGTCAGCCAATTCCGGAATTGGAAAGGTCGCATCTTCTTTCGGGAGGCGCTGTAGCCATGGCGCTTTCTCTATGAGTTGCTCAACTGCCGTCGCCAAGTCAACATAGGCATTCAAGGCACGTGTTCCGGCAGGTGTGATCTGCTGTTTCCCCCCATTGTCTTGGCTCCAGCCATACTCTGTGAAGGTCTTGATGATACGCCCAATTGTGGGTCGTGACGGGGAACTGCTTACTGCTGATTCTAGCTCACTCAGACGGTATGGTTGTCCTTCAAGTGCTCTTAACACGCCAATCGGATGGTCGGAACGAGTCAGGGACGATAGCTCCTCAACCGAGACCGTCTGAAGACAACTCTCGATAACATCCAAGAGCAAGAGGCCACCAGCAGTTAGCTCAATCTCTGTGTTAGGTTCCTTGACAAACCCACGGTCTCGGAGAACCGCAAGATGATTAGAGACAGACTGACGGGAGATATCGGCCTGTTGGGCAACAACAGTCTGTACCACGGGGCTCGAGAGTTTTCCCATGGCTCGTAAAACGTTGAGACGCGCTGAGTCAACTGTCTCATTGATAACACTCCGGACAACGAGTTTTTCGCCTGTAAGGGGGTTCCTTGCTCGGCGTATATTTCCAGTCACAGTTGTATCCCCCATGATGGATTTCCCATCTCTACCTTTAATCCAATAGTTATTTATCTTTATTGATTACTGCTATAATCAACCCTAATATCTAAGTCTACTATATAAATGTATAACTGCCAGTTGAGTGTGGATCTACAGTGGATTTATTTGTGTTCTGCATGGATGAATTACTATGGATCCGAACGGTCGTCGCCCTCCTGCACCCTCAGGACACCCAGTGATTGGGCATACGCTGGATTTTGCTCGAAGTCCGTTTGAGTTCGTTGACCGCGCGACGAACGAATGTGGAGACCTCTATCGGATGGAACTTCCTAGCGTCGACGTCTATATCTTAGCCCATCCGGAGTATTTCAAACAAGCGCTGGTGACTGACATCGATGCATTCGGAAAGACCGCGGACTTTCAGCGGGTGTTTGGCAATGGATTGCTGTCGACAGAGGGAGAGCAGTGGAGTCGCCAGCGAGGAATCCTCCAACCATTATTTCATCGGGATCGAATCGGGGGATATGGCGAGTATATGGTCGACGCTACACAACGACGACTCGCTACGTGGGAGCCAGGCGAGACTCGAAATATAGAGTCGGAGATGCAGGATCTCACAATAGAGATCCTCTTCGCGACACTCTTTGGGCGCGAATTACCTCCGGGGGAAGGCAACGATCTCCGTGCAGCATCGGAAGGACTCAACAAATGGTTCGCGCCGACGTCCTGGCTCTTACCGAACTGGATTCCGACACCATCACGACGAGAGTTCAGCAACTCAGTAGAGCGTCTCCGAACGGAAGTTCGACAACTGCTTGCGGAGTATAGTGCAGATTCGGAACGAGCAAACAGCCCACAGCCGAACGACCTCCAGCAAGAGACGCTCTTATCGATGCTTCACGAGGCACGCGAAGCAAGTGGCCAAGACCGTCTGAGCACGGAAGAAGTCGAAGACCAGATGCTCACGATGATCTTTGCTGGCTACGAGACCACCGCCGCCGCGCTCGGATTCGCCTGGTACTCGCTGGCGATGAATCCCGGCATTCGGCAAGCGTTCCACGACGAACTCGACGCAGTTCTGGGGGGTGAATCACCGACACCAGAAGACATTGCAAATCTCGATCTCACAAACCGAATCGTCACCGAGACCCTCCGACTGTATCCGCCCATCCATACGATCCCCCGGAAGACGACTCGAGATATCCAGGTCGATGGCTATCGGATTCCGGCCGAGGAGGAAGTTCATCTGTCCATTATTTCGGCTCATCGTGATGAGCGGTTCTACGACAATCCTCTCTCGTTCCGGCCTGATCGGTGGACAGATGATTTCGAAGCGGAACTCACTGACCACGCGTTCATCCCGTTCGGTGGTGGTCGCCGGACGTGTATCGGTCGGGAGTTTGCCCGCCTCGAGGCGACGTTAGTGCTGGCGACGATCGGCCAACAGTGGACTCTCGAATGGGCTGGTGAGGACCCGACAATCACAATCGAACCAGAGATCGCTACGCAGACAAAGAACGGTTTATCTATGCGGATTCAGCAACGCTAGACGGTCGTGTTTAGTTTGTGGCATTGTGTCAGACCGCGAAGGATTGAAGCCACAATTCTACTGTTGCGGATTTGCATGGCTGAAACAGTTTGGAAATAAGGAGACACATCGTTTTGTCTTATAGAAAATTTTTCAATAGCGGTCTGATTTCCATGTTTTTCGTATCGAAATCGGAGTCCAGATCGAAGGAGTGCAGTCTAGAAATGTTTTGTTCCATTGACAAGAAACACGGCATTATCAAGATCATGTTTCTCAGTGAACTCCTACAGAAATTGTTCTGTCAACGTGGTTGTTGTCGTCGAATACAGCCGGATATGGGGAATTTTGTTCGTTTCCGGATCGACAGCAGTGTACAGCCAATAACGATATTCACCGAGTTGAATCACTGTCTCGTCAAGCGCGACGTGATTCGGCTTCTTATCCTCTGCCGGCTGTAGATTACACTTATAAACCCAATCGTGGACTGCCTTGCGACTCCGTTCGACACCGAAATTCTCTAATTCTCGAACGGTATTTGAAAGCGATAAATCTGCAAGATGGTGCCGAATACCGAACTCCATCAGCTGACGCGGTGTCCGCTCTCGCTCCACAAAACCCAAATCGATCCGGTCTCTACATCCACTGAGGCGGTAGAATTTTGGCTTAGAGCACCACAAAATCGTACCGCCTCACTTTTTCACGCTTAACGAATCAGCACCCGATCACTGGACACCATTATTATTTATTTCCGAATACCTATTCGAATAGTAATGCACTCTGACCACGTATCAGCCACTCCCCGTGAACATCGCCCATCTCGACGACGAGTTCTTGCGACTCTCGGGGTGGTGACGTCCGTGGCAACTGGTGGCTGTAGTGGCGTTCTTCCAGAGAATAACACCGGGAGTAGCGACGAATCCAGCGAAGTAATGGTTGAGAACAGGACTACTTCGGAGGCGGAGATAGCAGTCCGCGTGATAGGGAGTGAAGATGAGACGCTTTTCAGCCATGTATTCGTACTCGGGGCTGAAAAGATGACATCCCGTGGCGCAATTGAAGCCACGCCCACGAGAGTATACGTGTTCACAGAAGCTGGCGTCTCCCATATGTGGCGTTACGACCCCAATTTGCCGGTTGAGTTCGACTGCGAACCGAAAGACATCGGACTCACGCTGCACCCAGATAACACAATCGAACCGTGGTACGACTGCTAGCTACAGACCCTGTACTTACCGCAGAGGGTGCCAAACCCATCGTGTTTTAAGACTTTCAACAGAGCCTCTCGATACCCCTCTCACCCGTATAGGTAGGCAAGCAACCAGATCGTCACGGCCTCCGCAGCGAGAAACAATAGTAGTCCAGGATAGTGGTAGAAATCTTCAAGGTAGTAGTACGAACGGAGCTCCATGTGTGCCTACCCGATAAACGTGAGAAAGAAAAACGCCGCCAGCGTCAGTTGAACGCCTGTAACAGCGTCGTCTTTCAGTGTTCATATCGATTGTCCCGTGGACATAGGTGTCACTTGGACGCCAGTATCTTAGCGGTTATCGCGCCCGTTTTCGGTAGATAATATCGCACTGGCCCGTGATTTACCTCGAGCACACGATCGCCGAGCACGACGATCGTTGCGACCGGGCGATCGTTCGTGTTTCTCGAGCCGATACCTTCATCATTTTGGGTGCGAATGACGGCCACAGTCTCCTGTGGGAGCGACGACCAACGTGTGTCAGTGAATTACCGGATCCCACTAAGGCCACGTCAGTCCTGTTCGAGACTAGGCTCTTCTGGGGGATCTTACGCGACTCATCACGCCCGTTCTCATGCTACCATTTCGCGCCAACTCTCTGATTCTGTGCGAGGAGCGTCAGTAACGTCGCGATCTCTTCATCGGTGAACCCCTCGCTGTCCATATGTTCCGTCCAACGACCAAGCGGATAGCTGTTCGACTGGCGACCGCCTGTCTGACACCCCGAATCAGTGATTAGATAGTCGATCTACCAGTCCTACAGTACGCTAAACCCACCTGTCTAGGGTACATTTATACCATAAAAATATCATATTTAAATATATAAAAACTGTATTGATATGCCTGACATGGTGTCGAACCTGACCACATTCCAGTGCGGTCTGCTGTTCGTAATCGCGTGGTTTGGCCCCGCGAAAGGCCTCAAAATCAAAGATAAGCTATCTGACTACTATGCCAAGGGGATCAACCACGGCCAACTATATCCAAATTTTGACACGCTGGTCGACCGCAGGCTTGTCGAGAAAGGGTCGATGGACCGGCGGACGAACTCCTACAAACGGACCGCTCGAGCGAAACAGGAACTCGAGAACCAGCGTGAATGGGAACTGGTCGTATCTCGAGAAGGAGGGCGCATGATAACCGATATCCTAGCTCAGGTGAGAATACAGGAAGTTATTATATAACGATGAAACTGAATACAAAGTTGAAGAGAATCCAAGTCTCTGATAGCGGGAAATTCCTGTCTGAGGATGTAGCTGGAGGACTTGTGCCGTTTGGATACAACGGCAGTGAGGACGATAGTTCTGCCATCAATTGGCTACTTATTGGCGCTATGACAGTCGTACTTGGTATCGCGTATACACAAGGAACGCTGCCGAGCCGTTTCTAATCGGACACTGGCTTAATCTCGAGGACTACCCAGAGAACCCGTCTGTTTGTGAGGGGGTCCGGAATGACGACTAAATTACTAAAACTTTCCTTATAATCCTGCGGTGGACGGTTCAATACCTTACCTTGTGACTAATCCACGTTCGGGTAATCTACCTCCGAAATGTTACTGACACACCCCGGGTAGATCACGCAGTAAATTGTACGCCAACCAATCTATCGAGTTCTCTATACTGAACCTAGGAACATTTGCGATCCGTTCCGTGGACAAACGCAGCTATCATCCACATTGCGTTTGTCCGTTCGAGAAGCGTGGTGAAAAACGTATTATGGTATAATGAAAGCGCTGTTCTGACGGTGATTATTCGTCCCGTACCTGACCGAGTACAGTCTCGCTATGATCATCGCCGATACCAGGGATACTCTCGAGTCGTTCCCGATCGATCTGTCGGAGGACCTCGATCAGTTCGTACTCGGCAACGATCGCCTCCGCACGGAATCAGCTTATCTAAATACTACCATTCATTTTTGCAACGAAACTGTGCTCATGTTCGTTGATTACTTCCGACAAAAAACCTCTATCGCTCGTCAGGTAAGACAGGAATATTCCCTTCAATATCTTCACTATGAGTGATCATATTACCATATTCCAATGCAAGTGGACCAGAGTGCCAAGCTTCAAATGATGAGGATGAATGCTTTTCTATCCAACCGTCTCGTTCAATTTGCACCAGTACCGACCTTATCTCATTTTCATCCGCTGATCGATCAAGTTCGGACTGTATATCTGTAACCGAGAATTTTGATTTCGCGATTGCTTGAGTGATCACAATCCCAGCAACATGCGCTGTTGTAGATGTATCCATATGATATTTGTGTACTTGGAAGTATATATAGGTTTGAGTGGGCTCTATGGGCCGTGTTTAGTTGATCGTGAAAAGTGAGGCGTGCTGATTTTCAGCTGGTTCATGGCAGAAATCGCACGCCTCAGCGGTAGTAGCGACTGGATTGATTTGGATTTTGTGGAGCGAGAACGGACACCGCGTCGGCTGATGGAGCTCGGCATTCGACTCCATCTTGCTGGATTATCGCTTTCGAATACTGTTCGAGAATTAGAGAGGATCGGTGTCGAGCGCAGTCGCAAGGCAGTCCATGATTGGGTTCACAAATGCGATATACAGCCGACAGTTGACGAGGAACCGAATCACGTCGCACTTGACGAGACGGTGATTCAACTTAACGAACATCGCTATTGGCTGTACACCGCTGTCGATCCAGAAACGAACAACATACTCCATATACGGCTGTATTCGACGACTACGACTGCATTGACAGAACGGTTCCTGCACGAACTCCGTGAGAAACATGATCTTGATGATGCCGTGTTTCTCGTCGATGGAGCGAAACATCTCCAGACTGCACTCCGTCGATCTGGGCTCCGATTTCGATACGAAAAACATGGAAATCGGAACGCGGCGGAACATGTCTTCCGCGAGATAAAGCGACGTACCTCTTCATTCTCAAACTGTTTCAGTCACGCACAACCATCAACAGCCGAATCGTGGCTCCAAGCCTTCGCCGTCTGGCACAATGCTACAAACTAAACACGACCGCTCTATGTTAGCCAGCGAGCATGCCAGAACGGGTAGTGGGGGCTTGGGAGCCACGATCTCCGCCAAGAATATCGGCGGCATTACGTAGGCTGAAGTCAAGATCTCGCTGGATGTGGCCGTCCTGTCCGGACGCAACGCGACGAACCGTACGTACTTTTTGCAGTCGATCATGCCCGTAATGGGGAGCAACGATGTGACGCTCAAAGGTGATGCTGATGAGGGGATAGTTGAACCCTCTATCAACGGCGAGACGTACCTCGAGGACGTACCACTCGCCTACCTCTTTGCGTTTGCTCGAATCAAACGAGGTCTGCCGGGCAATCGTCCAGCAGTGCGATCTCCGGCAACTCATCATTCGGCCCGTCGATACCGACGAGATCCATGAGGAGATCGACTGCCTCGAACGCCGGCACAACGTAATCGACGAGAAACTTGAAGACTTGGATTCACTCAAAGAGGAACTCTCATCCTTGGAGGAACGCAAGCGCGAACTCGAATCCGAGGTCAGGATCTCCACGATATCATCCAGTCTAATGAGGAGATGCTCGACGGCGAGGAAATGAACGTGACCGGCGCGCTGGCAACCGATAACTATTCCTATGAAGATCTGGCCGATCAACTCCTCGTCGACGAAACGAGGATCTGCTGGACCTGCGGGGGCAAAGTCGACACCGACCGCATCGAGGAAACGCTGGATACGCTTCGGACAGTCGGGTAGGACCAGATGATAGATCCGCGATACCGAGGACGAACTCGGCGAATTACGCGACAACAAGCGCGACCGAGAGAAAGAGCAGCGTCGCCATGAATCCCTTGAGGACGAGATAGAGGACCTCGAAACCGATATCAGGGAGTACGCGCTGAAACACGGCCCCGCGTACGCACATCCACGCCGCGTCTTCTTCAAAAATGATCTGCTGATGGCCGGAATCGACAAAGTCGACCGTTAGGACCGCACGTTCGACGCGACAGAGCGAATCGACGGTGAGTTCTAGCCCGCTTCGATTCCCTCTCCTGACGAAACACACTGTCACTCCTATATTCTGAAACCGCCCAGACAGCCACAACTCTCAGTCGACGGCACGCGCTTCCTAGCGTGCCTGAGCAACTGATTAGCTCTCACGGAGGTGCGCCTTGACGAATAGTTCGCCGGCCCGATAGGACGAGCGGACCATCGGGCCGCTGGCACAATACAAAAACTCCAGTTCCTCCTCAGCGACCCGCTCCCACGTGTCGAAGACGTGGGGATGGACGAATTTGGCGACCTCTAGATGCGATCGGGAGGGTTGGAGGTACTGGCCCAGCGTTACCACGTCGACACCCACTGAACGGAGGTCCCGCAGGGTCTGATAGACCTCGTGGTGGTACTCGCCGACGCCAAGCATCAGGCTGGTCTTGGTGTAGATGTCCGATTCCTGTTCAATCTGCCTTAACACCGACAGCGATTGTTCGTAGCTGGCCCGACGGTCTCGCACCGGCCACTGCAGGCGGGAAACTGTCTCGACATTGTGGGCGATCACGTCCGGTTCAGCCTCGATAATCTGGCGTACGAGATGCTCCTCCCCTTGAAAGTCGGGGATCAGCACTTCCACGAGGATGTCCGGCTGTCGTTCTTTGATCTGGCGGATTGTCTCGGCGAAGTGGCTCGCCCCTTGACCGGCAAGGTCGTCACGGTCGACGGAGGTGAGAACCACGTAGTCAAGTCCGATTTTGGCGACCGCCTCGGCGACGTTTGTCGGCTCGTCGGGATCGAGCGGGTCCATCCCGCCGGTCTCCACGTCGCAGAAATTACATCCGCGCGAACATCGGTCGCCCAGCAGCATGAACGTCGCGGTGCCGGGCCCATCTCGACCGCTCCAGCACTCCCCGAGGTTCGGGCAGTTGGCCTCCTCACACACGGTATGGAGGTCGTGATCGCGAAGTGTCTCTTTGATCTCGGTGAACCGCTCGCCCGAGGGGGGTCGTATCCGTAACCACTCGGGCTTTCTAGTGGAGTTCATGCTCGATCAGTACGGCGAACAATATAAAAAATAGTGGGCCGGACGGTGATCGTCAGTTCAAGGCAGGGGTCTGTTTCGTCGATATCACGTGTCATGGTCCTTCACGTAGTCCCTTATGCCCCCAACGGTTTCAAATGTATCGAGCGCTTCATTTGGTACACACACGTCCATCTCAACCCCAATTATTTCCGCTATCTCGACCAAGCCGAGCGAATCTGCATCGATTTCGGTCTCTCCGAGCGGCGTCTCGTCGGTGAATGAATTGGCGGCCATGTCACAGTGTACGGCAATCAATTTGTCTATTCGGCTGGAGATACTCACGTTTGGTTCCGTCATTGCCATGTAATTGGCTAACTCTACAAAAGCTTCCCTCTCTGTGAACGAACCCCCGGAATAGGCGGGCGGCGCGGCCGTTCCACAGTTCTGGCGGAGAACGTACAACCACTGCCGGCCCGAAAACAGCGACCAGTAGCCGGAAGAACGAAGTGGGATGATTACCACGGTTCTCTTGTCGGTTCGGGCCCAGTAACGTCTTTGGCGACAGGTGTTTCCTTGATCCACATCCCTCAACTATGGTGTTGATCGCCGATTCCGTCATTGTCGTCGATCTCTCCGAATTGACCTCGATCTTTCACGGAGAGTCGTGCTCAAGTGGTCCTTCATTCTTCGTGACGCTTGTCACGGAGACTATGTGTACTGTCTGTTAGTCTCAGACAAAATAGAGACCGAAGATGACGGCACCGCTTTCGTCGTTGCACAGCGGCGGTAGGAGCTTTGCAGTTGGAGGCAGTAACGGGCAGCTCGCGGTGGGGATTCACGTCGTCCCGGTCGCGATCGCCAACCTCTCTACTTCAAAAAGACGATGATGTCAATCGTCAGCGCGACTCGCTTGGGTCACCATGTCCACGTCCTCGATGTCGACGCCGAGTTCGTTGATGGCGGTCTGGGCGGCCCGTTTCCCGAAGAGCAGCGTGGCGCCGACTGTTGGGCCCATCCATGGGAAGCCGTAGGTTGTTGCGGTGGCCATACCGGTAACTATCAGGCCGTTGCGGGCGAGGCCGGTGTGCTCGATGTCGCGTCTTCGGACTTCCCGACTCACATGGGGCCGTTACCGGGGGCGCCGTAGGAGTTGTCGCCGGTCTGGTCCATCCCACTGGCCTCGTCTTCGAGACTGGGCGCCGACGGGCGTCCAGTTCATGACGATGCCGCAGACGCGGTGGTCCTCACGGATGACGATATCGGTGAACTCTGTCATGTTTTGCATCTTGGCGCCGGCATCGCAGGCGCCTTGGTGTGGCCAGAACAGGCCTCGGAGCCGTTGGCGACGTAGAGGCCCTCCTGTCCAGTGACTGCTTGTAGTCCACGTCGAGGCCGTGGTGGGCCGGACCCCGAACCGTGTGATCTTGTTCATCAGGAAGCCGTCGAGCCAGAAGCTCCCGCCGAGGTAGTTGTACTTCTCGACGACCATCGTCTGGACGCCCCGCTCGGGGAACTCTCTGGCGACCATCAACCCCGAGAGGCCGTCATCGACGATGATCACGTCGCTGTCGGGAAATCCATGAACTACTCGGTCCACTCTCGGCTGATCGCAGGGTCACTTCCGCTTCGCCGATGTCGCTGAACTGCTCGAATAGATCTGTTGGCATTTTCGCGATTCCCAGCTCCGGCCATGATTGCAGGTATCGTTAAGCCCCCGGCATCAGTACCTGTGGTATGCGCGTGATACGTGGTCGTCTCTCCTCGCCCGAATCCGATCTCGGGGTCGAATCGTCGATACGACATCGGGTGCGAACTACGGGAGAATCAATTGTGCGGGTCTGGTTTCCGCCGAAACAGGTGGTGTTCGGCCCGCGCGACACGCAGGCGAGCGGATACGACAGGGCGCGTTCGGCCGGGGAGGAACACGGGTTCCCCCCGAACGAACGTAGCGTGGGTGGCCGTGCAGTTGCCTACACAGGCCAGACACTCGCCTTCACGCAGGTGGATCCAGTGGCCAACGAGCGTCGCGGTATCACGGAGCGCTATGAGCGAACGACGTCGCAACTAATCCGTGCATTGGGCGAAATCGGGGTCTCGGTAGAACGTGGTGAACCGGACGGTGCATTCTGCCCAGGTTCACACTCGCTGTCGGCAGACGGAAAGATCGCGGGAATCGCCCAGCGGATCGGGGACGAGGTCGCGGTGACCGCGGGAATCGTCGTCATCTGTGACCGCGCGGAACTCGTCCGCGTTCTCGAGCCCGTGTATGAGAACCTGAAAGTTGAATTTGATCCGCAAGCTGTGGGTAGTATCCACCGAGCCGGCAGTATAGTGGCCCTCGAGACGGTTGCTTCGGTGATCGAGGACGCGTTACTCGACGGTCGGCACCCCAAGACCGAAGACGTTCGAAAGTACCGGAGCGACCAATGAACGAGTTAGCCGAGTGGTGCGACGTTCAGCGACGGATGATTTACAGCTTGCTCAAGTGACTCGACACTGGCGAGTTACTTTACGGTCATGACGAGCCAGCTGTTTCTGATAATAAACGAACTAGAAGAACCGAAAACCCTCAGAGTTATAGCAAAAGAGGTTTGAAGAAGCTGTTCACAAACTACCCAAAGAGGTTGGGATCGACACACCAGTGTGGACGCTGACGCTCCTCCAAGAATATCTTAAGGAAACGTATGGTGCCGAATACTCACTCCCGAGTTGTCAACGACTGCTGAAAAAGGATTGAGTTGCTCGAAATCGTGCCGTTCCGTATCGGCTGTCTCACCGGGCGGCGGTCGTCAGATGACTAGTTTGTAGCTGCCCCAAGTGACGAAGAGCGTCTCGTTGGAGTCCCCCTTCGCATGATGCTCGAGGTCGTACTCGTCGATAGGACCGAGACGGTTCGACAAGTACCAGCGAGCGAGTCGTCGTCGACGATGCGGTCAATGTAGTCGTGTCAGTGTCGTCTATCATCGTTATTGGACCGCCCGGCCGTCCGTTTCCAGTGCCAAACGTGGCGCCCGTTAGGCCAGTCCTGACCGCATAGGCATCAACATTTGAGCGGCCCCGGCCAACGCGATATTATCTGACCTCGGGAGCGTCCCGCACGGGGGAAGGGAATATTTATGCGAGATGGTATCAAGTCTCTATATCATGGCACTCGATACCCCGAGTTTTGCGTTTGAGTTCAAACCAGGCACCATCCGGTTCGGGAGGGGACACATCGATGGGCTCGACGAGACGTTGGCAGGCGAAGGGCTTGAAAGCGCAATGGTCGTGTGCGGCCAGACCGTCGGTGCCACCGACGCCGTAATTGACCCGGTGAAAGCGGGGCTCGGCGACCGGCTCACCGGCGTGTTCGACAAGACGACGACCGCGAAGACGCTGTCGACCGTGTTCGACGGAATCGAACAATTCCAAACGGAAGATGCGGACGCCATTGTTGCGGTCGGAGGCGGGAGCAGTATCGATGTGGCCCGGGGCATCAGCGCGCTCGCACGAGCGGATCGGACCCTGACGGACGCCCGCTCAGAGATCCTCGAATCGGGCGAACTGACGCTACCGGTGAACGACGACGCTTTCGTGCCCATCCTGGCCGTCCCGACGACGATGGCGGGCGCTGACCTCTCGGTCGCGGCCGGCCTCGTTGCTGAGACCGAGGAGGGATCCGTCGAGGCGATTCCGGTCGATACCCGGCTGATGCCGACGGCGCTGGTGTACGATCCCGACCTGTTCGAGACGACGCCGATGGATATCCTCACGGCCTCGGCGATCAACGGATTCGACAAGGGAGTCGAAGCCATCTACTCGCGGTTCGCCAATCCCGTGACCGACGCGACGGCCGTTCGCGGGCTCCGATACCTCCGGTCGTCGCTCCCGCACCTCCGTGAGTCCGCGGAGCCAGAAGTTATGGAGCGCGCCGTAGCGGGAACGCTGCTGGTCCAGTACGGCGTTTCGATGCCCGACCAGTACAAGATCAACGTCGTCCATGCCTTCGGGCACGCGCTCCGCAACCAGTTTGGCATCCAACAAGGTGCCGCCCACGGCGTGATCGTCCCCCACGCGCTCGAACTCATCTTCGCCGAGGGGGGCGGCCGGCCGGACGTACTCGCCGACGGACTCGTCACAGGGGAGGAAAATGCAGACACAACCGAGGCGGCCATCGTCGAGGCCGTCAGAACCGTTCGCGACGGGCTGGGTCTGCCATCGCGACTCCGCGACATTCAGGGCACGATGGTGGCCGGACTCCGGGCGGTCGCGGAACACACCGCCGAGGACGCGTTCCTGGAGATCGGCCCGGCGGAGTTCGATCCGACCGTGGACGACATCGAGCGGGCGCTCCGCGACGCTTGGTGACCCGCAGCGTAACCTTCTAACCCCTCCCCTGCAACGGTGCAGTCAATGGTCGAACGTCGACGGTTCGAGGACTTCGAGATGGGAGAACAGTACGAGACCGAGGGCCGGACGGTGACCGACTCGGACATCAGGCAGTTCGTCGGCGCATCGGGGTCGACGGACCCTATCCACGTCGACCGGGAGTATGCCGACGCGCATCCGCTGGTCGACGACGTAGTACTTCAAGGGACGCTCTTGCTGGGTATCGCCGACGGATTCCTAGTGGACGCGATCGCGAGCGACGCCGCGCTAGCGATGAACTACGGCCACGACGAGGTCCGTTATCTCGAATCGGTGTCACCCGGCGAGACGGTCCACGCCGAGATCGAGATTGTTGACACGGAGTTCCGGAACGAGGCGTGGGGACTCGTGACGGCACGGGTGGAACTGGTCAACGACGACGGTGAGACGGCTGTCATCGACGTTCACAGGCTGCTCGTCGCGACGGGCGATAACGACGCCGTCTGAGCCTCCTACGCGACGGCATTCGGTCGGGAATCGGTCGAAAGCAGGAGGATGCCGATGCCGAAGAGGCCGATACCGACGTAGACAGCAAAGGTGGCCGACCATGAGACCGCACTGATGAGCCACCCACCGACGGTCGGTGACACGAGCGTCCCGGTGAACGCGATGGTCGTAAACAGCGCAAGGGTCGTCCCCCCGGAGTTCTCCGTGGCAAGTTCGCGGGCGTACACGTAGTAGACGCCGGACCCGAACTGGATCGAGAAGCCGACACAGAGCATCGTGACAGCGAAGACCGTCGGCGAGACACCGGCCGCGACGACGTACAGTCCGGGGAGCGAGAACAGCAGCGAGGCTGCGACGACGACCCGTCGGCGATAGCCGAGCGCGTCGGACACCCACCCGCCGACCGGCCGGGCGACGACCCCGACCGCCGGGAGCAGCGAGGTCACCGCTCCCGCTTGTACCAGCGTCAATGGGAGGACCTCCGTCGCATACGTTGGCATCCAGGAGTTGAAAAAGATGTATAGCATGTACGAACAAAACGCCGAGACCGACACCACCAACACGGAGCGGTTCCGGAGCGCCATCCCAAACTGCGCGAGCGAGATGGGATCGCCAGACTGTATCGGCGTCGACCACGAGAGGCGGAAAAGTACGAATCCCGCGGCCGCCAGCAGCGGATATGTGAGGAATGTAGCCTCCCACCCAAAGGCCGCCGCCACGGGTGGGCCGCTGAACTGGCTGAATGCGAAGCCAACCGGGGCACTCGCGATGAAGACCGTCATCATGAACCCTTGGTTTCGGCCGGCGAACAGTTGACTCACCACGTTCGTTCCGAGCACGAACAGCACGCCGGCAGCAACACCCGCGACGAACCGACTGGCGAGAAACAGTGGGTACGACACCAAGACAACACCGACGACGCTCACCGGAAGGAACACGGCGGTGGCCGCGGCCATCAAGCGACGGTTGTCGTATCGGTCCATGAGGAATCCGCAGGGTATCTGGGAAAGCACCGTCCCGAAGATCGCCGTGCTGATCGCCAAGCTGGCGACCGTCTTCGTCACCGAGAACTCCCCGACGAGCAGCGGGAGAACACTCGCCGGAGCGATGAAGTACCCGTTAGCCGCCACCGAGATGAAAAAACACGCGACGAACACGCCTAGGCGCGAGTCCTCCCACCGGCTCTCGCCGTTCATGGACGGCATGGTCGTCTCTGAACCAAGTCGAACGGCCCCATCACTGACACAGAATCAGGTTCGGACTGTTCCGCCGCCGCACGGTTCTCGTCTGTCGTCGCCGAGTTTATCAATCCACCGGCTTGGTCGGACGGTTCGTCGACTGAAGTCTCTGCGATCACGGTTGTTCGAGTGTTGACAGTCCAGCACCTTAATACTCGCCGGAGTACAGCCGTCGTCGGTCCGGGTTTGGGTCCTCGACGGCGGGTTTACGGGTGGGGACTACTGAGCGGCGATGCCGCCGTCGGCGACGTGGACTTCACCGGTGACGTAGCTGGCGGCGTCGCTGGCTAAGTACACCGCACTGGCCGCAATCTCGTCGGGTTCGGCGAAGCGGTCGATCGGGATTGAATCGAGGAGGTCCGCGCGGATCTCCCTGTTCTCCCGGACGCCCTTCGTGAAGGCGGTTTTGACGTATCCTGGCGCGAGCGCGTTGACGCGAATCGCTGGCGCCCACTCGATTGCGAGTGACTTCGTCAGACCGACCATCGCGTGTTTCGAGGCGGTATATGGTGCTTGGTAGGGAAGTGCAACGACTCCGCCGACGCTGGCGAGGTTGATCAACGACCCCGTGCCCTCGCGCTCATGGACGCGCCTCCCAAACTCCCTGGCGCAGTAGAACGCACCAGAGACGTTAACGTCGAGGATGTGACGCCACATCTCCCCGTCAAGGTCCCGCGCGTTCCCGAAGAAGGGGTTGACGCCGGCGTTGTTCACCAGCACGTCCACGTCGCCGAGCGAGTCCTCGACCTCGTCGAACATCGCCGTCACGGCTGCCTCGTCGGTCACGTCGAGCGTCCGAGGGTGCGCGGTCCCGCCCGCGTCTTCGATGCGCTCGGCCGTGGCCTCGAGGGCGTCCTCCGAGCGGGCGACCGGAGCCACGTTGGCCCCTGCTTCCGCCATCGCGACGGCGATTTCCTCGCCAATACCACGGCTACCGCCCGTTACCACTACGACGCGATCCGACAGCGAGAACGAATCCAATACCATGTGTGACGAATCACGAGTTGCGACCATGAACGTTGTGCTGCCAGCACACCCGGCCACTATCAAAGATATATACAAAACTAGAAGATTTAACACGTCCAGAGCGATATCACACAGGTCTGATCGTCGATCGACACCAACACCCCGCGAGCCGCCAGCCGTGTCCGAACGGCCCGCGGGCGCTTCTTCGAACGCGGACCCGCAATGTTTTGAGGGAGCCCCGAGAACGAAGCCGGTAATGTGCGCAGACCAGACTATGTCAACCGAGATATTGGTGATCGGGGGCGGACCCGGCGGCTACGTCAGCGCGATCCGGGCGGGCCAGCACGGCAAAGACGTGACGCTCGTCGAGCGCGACGCTTACGGCGGCGTCTGTCTCAACCGCGGCTGCATTCCATCGAAGGCGTTCGTAACCGTCGCGGACCTTGTCCATCGGAGCCGCACCGCCGAGCACATGGGCGTCGACGCAACGGTCGAGGTGGACTTTCCGCAACTCCGTTCCTGGCAGGCGGAAGTCGTCGATCAGCTGACCGGCGGTGTCGAACAGCTCTGTACGGCCAACGGCGTCACGCTCGTCGAGGGAACGGCAATGTTCGAGTCCCCAGGTGAGGTTGTGGTCCGTGACGGATCGGCCGACGGTCCGGATCGGATCAGCTTCGAGTCGGCGATGATCGCGACGGGGAGTCGGCCGGTTCAGGTCCCCGGCTTCGAGCCCGACGGGGAGTCGGTTCTCACGTCGGCCGACGTGTTCGCGCTGCCAGAACTCCCAGACAGTCTCCTGGTCGTCGGCGGCGGCTACATCGGCATGGAACTGTCGACAGTATTAGCGAAACTTGGGACCGACGTGACGGTTATTGAGATGATGGACCGGATCCTTGCGCCCTACGAGGCCGATATCGCCGACATCGTCCACGAAGAGGCCGAAGCGCTCGGCATCGACATCCGCACGAACGAGGCGGCCAGCAACTGTACTCGGACTGACGACGGCGTCGCCGTGACGACGACCTCTGGTGACAATGAATCGGAGTTCGAGGCCGACAACGTGCTAGTTGCGGTCGGGCGAGAGCCGGTGACAGACACGCTTGCTCTGGACACGGCCGGCGTCGAGGTGACCGAGGACGGTTTCATCACTACCGACCGGCAGGGGCGGACAAGTCAGGAGAACATCCACGCGATCGGCGACGTCGTGGGCGAGCCGATGCTCGCCCATAAGGCGTCGAGACAGGGCGAAGTCGTCGCGGACGTACTCGCGGGCGAACCGGCGGCGTACGACTATCGCGCCGTGCCCGCGGCCGTGTTCACCGATCCGGAAGTCGGTACGGTCGGGCTCACGGAAGCGGAAACCGAGAGCCAGGGGTTCGAGCCGCTCGTGGGGACTTTTCCGCTCGACGCCAGCGGACGGGCGCTCACCCTCGATGAAAGCAACGGGTTCGTCCGCGTCGTCGCCGACGCGGCCACGGAACGGATCCTCGGCGGACAGATCGTCGGGCCAGAGGCATCAGAACTGATCGGCGAACTCGCGCTCGCCGTCGAGGTCGGTGCGCGGATCGAAGATGTCGTCTCTACTATCCACACGCACCCCACACTCTCGGAAGCGGTCATGGAAGCGTCCGCTGACGCACGCGGGGAAGCGGTCCACATCTTCAACCGCTGAGAGAGCGGAAGCGTCGACAGCGAGGAACGCCGATATATAGATACGTAGGTCCGGTACCCGGTGGGATACTATATTTCGATGACTTCAGCGAAGATGACACCTTCGAGTTGTCGTCACAGACGCTGACACCTGCGGAAATCGTTGAGTTCGCCAAGCAGTGGGACCCGCAATCCTACTACCTCAGCGAGGACCACGAGAACAACGCTTTGTTCGATGGATTGGTCACAAGCGGGCTCTATACCCTCTGACTCGGGTTGCGCATGATGATGACGGAGGTGATGAACGAGAGCGCTAACATGGGCGAGAGGTGGAGCACCGACATCAGTTCCCACCGGTCGGTCGAATCTGAGGTCACGCTCACAGGCCGTCTTGACATCGTCGAGAGAATCGAACCCACCCGAAGCCCGGCGACGTTACCTTCGAGTTGACGATGACGATGCCGGGCGGGTCACCCGTGTTGTCGGTCACGTACGTCAGTATTCTCGGACGGCGGGACGCGTGAGGACGCGTCACTCTCGGAACGCCGTGCACCATTACTCAGTCCGCTGAGGCAGGTTTCAGATCGGCCATTTTCTTTCGGTAAGGTCAGTCGTCGGTCAGCTTATGGCGCTGGATCTTTCCAGAGACCGTCGTGGGGAACTCCGCGACGAACTCGACCTTGCGCGGGTACTTGTAGGCGGCCTCGCGTTCCTTGACGAACGTCTGGAGTTGCGAGACGAGTGCGTCCGACGGATCGGCGTCAGATTCCGGTTTGACGAACGCCTTTACAACCGTCCCGCGTTCGGCGTCATCGACCCCTATCACCACGGCGTCGTTGACGGCGTCATGTTCTCGCAGACACTCCTCGACTTCCAGCGGACTCACTCGATAGCCGCTGGTGATTATGACGTCGTCGGCACGTCCCTCGTAGTAGATGTACCCATCCGCATCGTAGGAGCCGGCGTCGCTGGTCTTCATCCAGTCGTCGACGAACAGGTCCTCCGTCAGGTCCGGCTGGTTCCAGTAGTCGAGCAGCATCGATTGATCCGGCCGCTGGACGGCGATGTGCCCGATTTCGCCCGGATCCATCCGTTCGCCCGTCTCCTCGTCGATCACCGCGACCGTGTGGCCCGGACACGGCTTCCCGGATGCCTCCCGGTTCCCGTCCATCAGCTGAGTGTTGGTTCCGACCAGGAAGTTACACTCCGTCTGGCCGTATATCTCGTTGACGACTGCGTCCCACTGGGTTTCAACGTAGTCGTAGATGTCGTTGGTCACCTTCTCGCCGCCGCTGGGCACGACGTCGACGTCAAGATCGTACCGGCTGTGGTCCTCTTCTTTGAGCATGCGAATCATCGTTGCCGTCAGCAGGGCGTTGGTGACGCCGTACCGTTCGAGGACCTCGTAGACCGACTCGGCGTCGAACTGCCCGCCATAGCCGACAACGGGTTGGCCGTGATACCAGGCGCCCCAAACGACGGCGAATAAGCCGCCGACCCATGACCAGCCCGAGGGCGTGTAGTGAACCGCCTCCTCACTGGGGAGCTCGTTAATCATCTGCCAGCCGGGAATGTATCCAAGCAGCTTCCGGTGAGCGTGGTGTGCGCCCTTCGGTTTCCCCGTCGTGCCGCTGGTGTAGATGATATAGGCCGAATCCTCTGGATCGGTCGTGACCGTTTCGAATTTCGGCGACGCGTCAGTAATACCATCCTCCCAGGATTGGCTGTCAATCGACTTGGAGTCGTCAATGGTGATGACCGTCTCCAGATGGTCGAGTTCGTCCCGGAGCGAGGCTACGAGCTCTACACGCTCCTCGTCGACGATCGCGACTTCCGTCTCGGAGTGATCGAGGCGGTACCGAAGTCCTTCGCGCCCGTACAGCACCGATAGCGGCACCGAAACCGCCCCGCGCTGTAGGATGCCGATGTTAGCAAACAGCGTCTCCGGGCGCTGGGGGAGGACGATTCCGACGCGCGAGCCCCGCTCGACGCCGGCGTCCCCGAGCAGGTTCGACACCCTGTTGGCGATCCGCTGGACCTGCCAGAAGGTGTAGGTCTCCCGATTGCCGTCCTCGTCCTCGTAGAAGAGCGCGACGCGGCGCTTGCCGTCATCCTCGCTCGCCCAACGATTGCAGACCGCGTCAGCCATATTGAACGTCTTCGGAACGTCCCACTCGAACTGCTCATAGGCCTCGTCGTACGTGTCGTACTGACTCAAGTCAATCTCCATATCCCTCTCAAATACATCCTCCATAATCATTGTACTGGATACCACCCATAACGAAGGGGATACGAAATTAGACGCTCGCCATCGGCGACGAGGCGTCCGACGGACAAGACGATCGACACGTCGCCGAAAGCATCACCCTCGGCGGTCCGATGCACCGACCACGGGAGAGGTGATCGTGAAAAGGGCCAATGTTTCGGCTTGCACTCGGGCCCGTGTTCCGGGACGGGAACAACACGCCTGCCGAACCTAGCGGAACTACTAATATACGGGGAGTATCAGTATGAGCACACCGATGGCTCAAGGAGATGCAGTTTTACAAGTGGAGGGCCTCACGAAGAAGTTCAATGGGCTCACCGCCGTCGACGACGTGAGCGTCGAGTTCCTCGACGAGGAACTCCACGCGATTATCGGACCGAACGGCGCGGGCAAGACAACCTTTTTCAACCTCCTCACCGGTGCACTGACGCCGACAAGTGGCCGCATCCATTTCAATGGCGAGGACATCACCGATGTGGGACCCAGTGGCATCGCACGCCGCGGGATCATCCGGTCCTATCAGGTGACGAAGCTGTTCGAGGGGCTGACCGTCCTCGAGAACGTCTCGATTGCGGTTCAGTCGGACTCGATGTCCTACAACTTCTGGCAGTCAACCGATCCGGCGATCGGCAACCGCGCGTACGAGATACTCGAACGCGTCGGGCTCGTCGACAAGGCCGACAGCCTCGCATCGGACCTGAGTCACGGTGAGCAGCGGACCCTCGAGATCGCCGTCGCGCTAGGGACGGAGCCAAAGATGCTCCTGCTCGACGAACCGACAAGCGGAATGAGTCCCGAGGAAACGACGGAAGTGATCGAGCTCATCCACGAGTTGCAAGATGACTTCCCGATCGTCCTCATCGAACACAAGATGAACGTTGTCAACGAAGTGGCCGACAAGATAATGGTACTGTACAACGGGAAAAAGATCGCCGACGATGCGCCGTTAGTGGTGCAGGAAAATGAGGAAGTGCGGCGCGTCTACCTGGAGGGTACGACATGAGTATCCTCGAAATCGACGACATTAACACGTATTACGGACAGAGCCACATCCTCCACGACCTTTCGATGACTGTCGAGGAGGGGTCACTCTGTACGCTCATCGGGCGGAACGGCGCCGGCAAGACGACAACACTCCGATCGATCATTGGCAGCCAGAACCCCAAGTCGGGGACGATCACGTTTAATGGAACCGACATCACGAACAACGAACCACACGAGACATCGCAACTCGGCATCTCGCTCATCCCGGAACACCGTCGTGTATTCCCGGAACTGACCGTCGAGGAGAACCTCCGGCTGGGTCATATGGGCCAGGAGATTGCGAACACCCGAGTTTCAGAACTGACCGACCAGGTGTTCGAGTACTTCCCGCGCTTGGAAGAACGTTTGAACCAACAGGCCGGGCAGATGAGCGGCGGTGAACAGCAGATGCTGGCCATCGCTCGCGGCCTGCTATCGGACCCGGACCTGCTGCTCATCGACGAGCCGACCGAGGGCCTGATGCCGACGCTGGTTGAGAAGCTGCGCGACATCTTCGCACGTATCAACGACGAGGGCATTACGATCCTCCTAGTCGAGCAAAACGCCGAGCTCGCCTTCGACATCAGCGACTACGCCTACGTCATCGACGAGGGCGAGAACAAGATTGACGGACCAAGCGAGACGCTCAAAGAAGACGCCGAGATCAAGGACCGCTACCTCGCGCTCGGATGAGTGCCCGCTCGAAAAGCCGACGTTAATTTTGCTGTCTTTCGCTCTCAGATCGAACAGTGGCATCGCTAGCCGGTAGATTCGCGACAACTGAACCGAAATCGGTCGAAAGAAACGGACGGCCCGCTTAGGGACGGAGTCGCTCGAGCAGGCGTCTGAGGTTTAACACCTTCTCGTCGTCTAGCACGGCCTTGCGGAGCAGGCCGATCAGCCCTTCCGGGGCCAGTAATACAATGCCGATAATGACGGCCCCGAAGAAGATTTCCCAGTGCTCTGTGATGCTAGTCAGCGTGTTCGAAAAGAAAATGAACACGATGGCACCGACGAGCGGTCCTGTGAGCGTTCCGACGCCACCGATGATGGCCATCAGTACGACCTCTCCAGAGAGTTGCCAGAACAGAATCGAGGGGGAGATAAACACGAACAGCACGGCGTAGAGTGCGCCTGCCAGCGCCGAAAACGCCCCAGACATAGCAAAGGCGAGCCACAGGTACGAGTTCACGTCGTAACCGAGGTGGAGCGCCCGATCCTCGCTCTCGCGGATCGCCTTTAGAACGCGGCCAAACGGAGAGTTGACGATTCGGGCGATCACCACGAACGACAGCAGGAACAACGCACAGGCCAACGCGTAGAAGTGGAGATCATTATTCATGGGCATCAGTGGGCCAAGTGGTGCCTCGGTGGCCGGGATGGCGATCCCGTTCGACCCGCCGGTCAGCTCGTTCATCTGGAAGACGATGGCGTAGACGAGCTGTGCCAGCGCCAGCGTAATCATCGCGAAGTAGATGCCCCGGCGTCGGAGACTCAGGTAGCCGAAGACGACGCTCAGGAGCGTCACCGCGACGACAGTAATGGGGATCGCAAGGTAGAGGTTCGAAACGAGGTGCTCTAGGCTCAGGATGACGCCGTAGGCACCCAGTCCGAAGTAAGCCGCGTGGCCGAAAGAAAGCTCGCCGCCGAACCCGAGGATGATGTTGTATCCCATGGCAAAGATAGCCATGACGATGATGTGAGACGCTATGAACGGCCCCATTAGATTCGGTAACACGGCCAGCAGCGCCAAGACGCCCAAGTAGGAGAGGTTGCGCTCCCCGACCTGGTCGTAGACGGACTGGACGCGAGCGGCGATGGCTTCAATCATTCGACAACACCCTCCTGTCCGAACAGCCCTCGTGGACGTACCAGTAACACCAGCGCCATGAACACGAAGACGATCGCTTGTGACGCCTCCGAGTAGAACACGCCAGTCATGACCTGGAGTTCACCGATGAGGATCCCCGCAACGACGCTGCCCCGGAAACTCCCGAGCCCACCGATAACGACGACGACGAACGCGGGTATCAGTAACTCGATGCCGAGCGTCGGGAATGCGCCTCTCACTGGTCCGATGAGCGCACCGGCTGTCCCGGCGAGCGCGACGCCGATACCGAACACCAACATGTAGAGGCGTGACACGTCGATGCCGAGCATGTCGACCATCTCACGGTCCTGCGTTCCGGCCCGGATGAGCAGCCCCAAGTCCGTCCGGTTGAGGAACAGGTAGACGGCGACGATGAGCACGGCGGCCGCGACGATGACGAAAACCCGGTAGATCGGGTACGTGAATAGTATAAGGTCGATGGAACTACTTCCCCACGACGGTGTGGCGAAATTCTTCCCGGTCCGACCCCAGATGAGGATCACCGACCCGCGCACGAGTTCGGCGATACCGAACGTCAGCAGCAGCTGTAACAGTGCACCGTGCCGACCGTACGTGTATCTGAGCAACGTCCGCTCCAAAATCATTCCGAGTGCAAGGGTCGCGACTAGCGCTGCACCGATGCCGAGCAGGAAGCTCCCGCTCGCGTCCATCACCGTCCAGGATACGTACGTCCCGACGAGCAGCAGATCCCCATGTGCGAAGTTGATCACGCCGAGGAGTCCGAAAATGATGGTCAGTCCCAGCGAGATGAGGACGAGAATCATTCCTAGTACGAGCCCGTTAAACAACTGAGCCGCGTAGTAATCGATCTGGAGCGGCACGAACAGCGTATCCGCCATTCCCGGGATTGCGTTAAGAAGTATAGATGAGGCCATGGGTGGAGTTAGAACGAGCAGCCCGTCTGGTCGCAGGTCCGCATCTGCGTCTCCTCGGGGTTCTGCGGAACGTTGATGATCTCGAAGAAGTTCTGCCCGTCGACCTCGGAGGGGTCCCGACCCTGCACCGTCATGGTCGAGATGGTCGCTCGGTGGTCACAGGCCCGGAACCGCTCGCCGACGCCCCACAGTTGAGGGAACAGCTCGCGGTCTTCCATCTCGTCCCTGATGTCCGCGGTTTCCGTGCCACCGGCAGCGTCGATCGCCTTGAGCGTTGTGCGAACGCCCGTATACATGCTCGCGGAGAATCCAAGCGGTCGTTCGCCGTACTCGCTCTGGAACGACTCGGCAAACGTCTGTGCGGCCTCCGCTTCGTGTTGCCAGTACCACGGTGCGCTCGCGTAGAAGTTGTCTTTGCTCAGGATGTTCGACCCGATTTGTTCGGCCTCGACGATACCCGTGGCCGGCCAGACACAGACAAAGTCCTCGAAGAGGCCGTATTCGTCGGCCTGACGGGCGCTTTGGACGTGGTTCGACGCGAACAGGTTGAAACTGATGATGTCGGCCCCAGAGTTGCGTGCGTCGGTGATTGCCTGCGAGTAGTCCGTCGCACCGAACTCGACGAAGCTGTTACCTATGTACTCGACATCGTCGTAGCTGGGCACGATCTCGGTTTCGTTCCACTCCTGAATGGACTGTCCCCAGGAGTAGTCAGCTGTGATCTCGTAGACGCTCTCTCCGAGCCCCTCGTCGAGGACATACTTGAGGCCACCGCTGGTCTGCTGAACCGCGCTGTTCCCGGCGTTAAACACGTTCGACCGGCAGTTGCTCCCGGTGATAGCGTTACTACCACCAACACACGTGTAAATAACGTCTTCGCGCTGGGCCAGTTCACCGATCGCCAGCGCGACGCTGCTAGAGAAGTTCCCCGCGAGGAAGTCCGCATTCTCCCTCCGGAGGAGTTCGCGGGCGACCTGGGTCGCCTCCTGCGTGTCGGTCTGGGTGTCGCGGAACGCGACTTCTACTTCGGTGCCATTTACGTCACCGTCCTCGTTCGCGTGCTTGACGGCCAGTTCAACGCCTTTTACCTGGTTTTTGCCGATATTTCCGTACGGACCGCTCTCTGGAATCGTCGCCCCGATCATGATACTATCCGAGTCACCGCTGTTAGTCATACACCCAGCCAGTGTGACCGCGGACCCTACTGAGGCGTATTTGAGATACTGACGCCTCGACGTACCTGCGTTAATGGCATCCATTGGCATACGTAAGCGAGTTGCTCGAGAGGTAACTTATGTATTTCGGAAATATTAAGATCGATTACATCATTTGCCCGTCATATTATCAGCGTGGGACCGGCGGGGCTCCTGTGCTAGCAGCCCCACAAAGGCATTTGCAGCTGTGTTTCGAGGTGAAACCATGGAGTACACGACATTCGATCCGACAGGAACGACAGTCAGCCGCTTGTGTCTGGATTGTCTGAGCTTCGGTTCCACTGACTGACTGGAGTGGTCCTTCGAAGACGAGTCGGCGACCGAGATAATTTGGGAGAAAGCAGATTAGGAACCAACCTCTTCGACACCGCAAATATGTACTCGACTGGTGAATCCAAATCCATCGCTGGGACGAGAACACGCTCATCGAGGAGACGGTACGTATACTCAACGACGCCATCCGGCGGGGGAAGATCCGCTACGTCAGCACAAGTTCGATGTGGGGCTACCAGTTCGGGACCGCCTTACGTACGAACGACGTGCGACGGACTCAGCTGCTTCGTCTTGGTTCAACTGCACTACAATCTCGGTTACCGCGAACAGGAGCGGGAGGTACTGCCTCTGTGCGAACGGGGAAACGTGGTCGTGATGCCGTGGTCGTCATTGGCCCGCGGGTACCTGACGCGCCCCCACGAAGAATTCAAAGAGAGTGACCGTTCCGAAGTCGATCCCTGGATTCTCGACAACCCTTATCACGTCGGTGGCGGACGCGAGATCAACGAGCGAGTACAGCAACTCGTCGGCCGGCGAAGGGATCAGCATGGCACAGATTGTGCTCACCTGGCTGCTGCACAAGGACGTGGTGACGGCGCCGATCGTCGGCACGACGAGCGTCCAACATCTCCGGGAGACGGTTGAGGCGCGCCCGACATCTCGCTGTCCGGCAGCAACATAGCGTACCTCGAAGAACCGTAGGAACCGGTCTAACCCGCCCAGTGGTAACAGCGCGCCCTACTGGTCGGCGTGACGGTCGAGGACGGCTTGGCGCTCGATCTTCCCGGTACCGCTTTTCGGGAGCGAGTCGACGAACGTAACTTCCTTCGGGTGTTTGAACCGCGCGAGGCGGTTGCCGAGGAACTCGTCGAGCTCCGCATCCGGTATCGGCTCGCTGTCCGTTGTCGCGATCACGGCTTTGACGATCTCACCCCACTGGTCGTCGTCAACGCCGATGACCACGACCTCGTCGACCTGGTCGTGGGAGTACAGCGCTTCCTCAACCTCGGAGGGATAGACGTTCTCCCCGCCGGTGATGATCATGTTGTCCATGCGACCGTGGATGTGATAGAACCCGTCATTGTCGACCTCGGCGATGTCGCCGGTATGGAACCAGCCGTCCTTATCGAAAGCCTCGGCGGTCTTCTCAGGGAGTTCGAGGTAGCCGTCGGTGACGGTCGGACCTCGATGGAGGAGTTCCCCTGCCTCTCCCGGCGGGCACTCCTCGCCGTCCTCGTTGACGACCTTCGCATCGACGTGTGTGAATGTCTTCCCGTTGCACTTGGGCGGTTTGTCCATGGCGACCTCAGGCCGGAGGAACAGTGACCCGTCGGTTGTCTCTGTCAGGCCGTAGGCCGCGATACATGGAACGTCAATCTCCGCGAACGCTTCCTTGAGTTCGGTCGGCACCGGTTCGCCGCCGCCGACGACCAATTCTAGCGCGTCGAGGTCGTACTCCTGCCAGCCGTCGACACCGATCATCGAGTTGAGCATCGTCGGGACGGCGAAGGTCTTAGTCACGTCGTAGTCGGCCATGATCTCCCAAGTCTCGGCGGGTTCGAACTCTTGCTGGAGAATCACCGTCCCGCCCGCATGGAGCAGAGGGAGCGTGAAGATGTTGAGCCCACCGACGTGGAAGATCGGGGCCGAGGTCACGGTCACGTCAGCGCTGTCGAGTTCCGTGTCGACGACGTAGCTCACCGACGAGAAAAACAGGTTCTTATGGGAGATGGGCACGCCCTTCGGCCGCCCGGTTGAGCCACTAGTGTACAGCAGCACGGCCGGGTCCTCGAACGCGCCGGCCACCTCGACCTCGCTGGGATCGCGCTCGTAGAACGAGTTCCAGTCGTCGGCCGCCATCTGCTCGTCGCCATCGGACTCGCCGATGCGAACCGCCGGTACCTCGTCGAGGGGCAGTGCCGCAGCCGTATCCTCGAAGACACCCTCGTAGACGAACAGTCTGGGGTCGGCGTCGTCGTTCAGATACGTGAGTTCGGCAGGCGACAGCCGGTAGTTGAACGGGGCGAGGACGGCGCCGAGTTTGCAGGTCGCGAAGAACAGCTCGAAGAACTCCGCGGAGTTGCGGAAGAGCCCACTGATCCGGTCGCCCTTGCCGACGCCACGGGCTTCGAGTTCGGCCGCGATACTATTCGAGCGCCGTTCGAGTTCCGCATACGTGTATTCCTCGCGCGTGGTCTGTTCGACGATAGCCACGGCGTCTGGCCGATAGTACGACTTCTTTCGAACGATATAACCGAAATTCGCTTGGCGCATATCAGGAACCTGCGTGTGTCCAATGCTTAGTGGTTTTGAATGACTTTTGTCATTTTTGGTCGCGCAACGCCTCTAGGCGGTAGTTCGTCTCGTAGGCGTGGGGGAACTCGGCGAGGAACACGAAAATCCCGTCAAAGTCGCGGGGATGGTAGAGATACTCGGTGAACTCGCCGGCCGCAATCTCGCTGACGGGGTCAACGCCGTCGGCCGCCAAGTCTGTCCGTGCCGCGTCGAGATCGGCGACCTGGAGGGCCATCGCGTACAGTCCGGTGCCGTGTTCGTCGACGAACTTCGCCACCGCATCGTCGCTATCGGCCGAGTCAGACGAGACGATGTCGATACCGACTCCGCTGTCGTCGATGACGCTCTGGAGGTCGTGGCTGCCGGCAGAGGTCTTGGTCGTCAACGAAAGCAACTCGCCGAAACCGATGTCAAGCCGGTCCGAGAGCGTGCCGGATGTACGGTCGAGGTCGTCGGTAGCGATCACGATTCTATCAATGCCTACTACGTGCATAGCGTCCATGTCATGCGTGGGCGGGGTCTTGAAACTGAGTCTCCGAGGCGGGATCGAAAAGATAGCAATTCGACCGTGTCTCAGGCGATGCCGTACCGTTCGAGGAAATCAAGGCTGATGTCCGTGAGGCCCTCCATGATTCATATATTTCGATCTCCTGGTTGATTCGTGTCTAAGAGCCATTAAATATCAATCAAATTACTATATGACTTCCTCAGTACCGGTCGACGCCGACGCTACTGTTTTGGTTCTCCGGTTTGGATAGTGAGACGAGCAATGGTACAGGCAGTCCGGATGCCGATGATGGGTAACACGATGGAAACCGGTCTCCTCGTCGAGTGGCAAGTCGACGAAGGGAACGAAGTAACGGACGGGAGAGTCCTCGCAGAGGTCGAATCCGAGAAGGCGTCTGCGGACGTCCACGCCGATCAGAACGGGACGCTCGCACGGGTTGATGTCGACGCCGGGGAATCGGTGCCGCCGGGAACTGTCCTCGGCGTCGTGCTCGGCCCCGGCGAGAGCATAGAAGACGCACCCGCGCCCCGCAGTCGCGTCGACCACGACACGGACGACGGGGACGGGAGCGATACAACCGGCTCGGCAACGACACCCGAGGAGACAGGGGCTGACCAGTCCGCGGGCGAGAGTGACGATCTCGAACGGGCGGTACCGGGCGCGCGTAAATTGGCGGGGGAACACGATGTCGACCTCACAGCGATCGACGGCAACGGCCCCGAGGGCGCGATCCTCCGAAGCGACGTAGAGGCGGTCCTCAATGAGAAGGAGGTCGACGGTGATGCGGTCGCGACGGTCACTTCCGGACGCAATTTTTCGAGTCCGAGTACGCGGCGACTGGCTCGGGAACTCGGCGTCACTCTCGACGATGTCGAGGGACAGGGGATCGGTGGGCGTGTCACCGAGTCGGACGTTCGTGCCGCCGCCGGGCAGGCGGACCGGCCGGCGGCCACGGGGTCGACAGCGTCGAGCGGTACCACCGCGAACGCCGACCCGTCCAGCGTCACGATCACGGATGAAGAGCCCCTCTCGGGGATGCGCCGGACGATCGCCGACCGGATGTCCCGCTCCGCACAGCAGGCCCCCCACGTCACGCTCAACCGCGAGATCGACGTCGAACGGGCGTTCGAGACGGCCGAGGAACTGTCGGGCCAGCGGGACGCGAGTATCGGGTTCACCGACCTACTAGTCGGGGCGTCTGTCCGCGCACTCGTGGCGTATCCCGTGTTCAACGCCTGGTTCGAGGACAAAACGATCAGATACGTCGCCGAGCGTAACGTCGCGGTGGCCGTGGACACGGACAGGGGCCTGTTGACGCCAGTGATACGGTCGGCGGAAGAGCGGTCGTTAGCCGGAATCGCTACCGAGCGGCGACGGCTCACCGACACCGTCCTAGACGGGGAACACACGATGGACGACCTGCAGGGCGGAACCTTCACCATCACGAACCTCGGGATGTTCGGCGTAGATTCGTTCGATCCGATAATCAACCCGCCACAGGTCGCCATCCTAGGGGTTGGTCGGGTCCGCGAACACGGTGACGGGCGCACCTGTACACTCTCGCTGTCGTTTGATCACCGCGTGGTCGACGGCGCCGACGCCGCCCGGTTTTTGGACGCCCTCACCGAGGGCGTCGAGTCACCGTCGCTCGTCGTCGCGGACCGTTCGGGCAGTCGGGTGAGGACCGGTGACGAAGCGTCGGACGACCCTGCCACGGGGGAGCGCGACATCGCAACGGTCGTCATGCGCGACGTCGCGGCGCACGCGGACGAGATCGCCGCAAGCCACGACTGGCCGGTCCCCGACTTCGAGGTGGCCCTCGACGGCGGTCAGCCGTCGATCACGGTCGGTTCGCCCAACGGCTCGACGCCGGCAACAACGAAGCGACTCCTCTACGCTGCGTGCCGGGAGTCGGCGTACGCGGACACGATAACTGGCCTCAGGGACCCCGAAATCGTGGGGCTCTGAGGACGCTCGGCCGCGATGTGCAGGCACACTAACAAAAACACTAAGATACGTGACCGGAATATTATAATCATGGATTTCGCTCTCTCCCAGGAGCAGCAGATGATGCAACGGTTGACGAAAGATATCTGTTCGGACTACCCTCTCGATTACTGGCGCGAGAAAGACGAGGCCGAGGAGTTCCCACATGAAATCTGGGACGATCTGACGGAAGCAGGGTTCACGGGTCTGACCGTGCCCCAAGAGTACGGCGGCGAAGGGCTCGGTATGGAGGAGGTCGCCGCGGTCGGGTTGGCCCTCGGGCGGCACGGCGGCGGCGTCAGCGGTCCAAACCTGCTCACACTCGGACCGGTGTTCGGCGGTATTTCGCTCAACGAACACGCCAACGAGGAACAGAAAGAGCGGTGGCTCCCGGAAATCGCCGACGGGGCCATCGTGTCGCTCGGACTCACGGAACCGGACGCGGGCCTCGACACGGCCGGGATCAAGACGACCGCCGATAAAGACGGCGACGAGTACGTCCTCAACGGGACAAAGATCTGGACGACGGGCGCACACGTCTCCGACTACATCGTCACCCTCGCGCGGACATCCCCGATGGAAGACAACTCCCGCCACAGCGGCATCTCGCTTTTCGTCATCCCGTCGGACGCCGACGGTATCACCGTCAACAAGATCGACAAACTCAGCATGCGGTGTCTGGGCTCCTGCGAGGTCGTCTTCGACGATGTCCGCGTGTCCGAAGCGAATCTGCTGGGCGAAGAGGACAAGGGGTTCTACCACGTCCTCAGGACGCTCAATACCGAGCGGATCATCTGGGCGGCGATCCCGCTAGCGGCCGGCGAACTGGCGCTGGATATGGCGGTCGACTACGCGAAAGAACGTGAAGCGTTCGAGCGTCCGATCGGGAAGAACCAGGGCGTCCAGTTCCCGCTAGCCGAGTCGAAGATGGAACTGGAAACGGCGAAACTCATGATCTACAATGCCGCCTCGCTGTACGACAAGGGTGAGGACTGCTCGATGGAGGCCAACGCCGCGAAATTCATGGGTGCCCGCGCCGGGTTCAACGCCTGTGACCAGGCGATCCAGACCCACGGTGGGATGGGCTTCGCCGACGAGTACCACGTCGAACGTCTCTTCCGCGACGTTCGGCTGGCACGCGTCGCGCCGGTCAGCGACGAGTTAGTCAAGTCGTTCGTCAGCACGAATGTCCTCGATCTCCCACGGTCGTACTGAAGGATCGCCGGTCGGGCAGGGCCCAGACGGACCCGACAATAGGCTTCACCGATTGGACACCACGCGTTCCGGTTTCTTCGATCTCATCCTAGCGCTCAGACGATGACGGCTACAGTCCGCGACTAGCAGGAAAGTATAATCGTGTCGGGTCGAAAAACAGGTGTATGCGTGCAGCAGCCTTTACGGCCCTTGGTGGCCCGTCGGGAGTCGAAGCAATCGACGTCGAAACGCCGACAGCGGACGCCGGCCAGGCAATCGTCGACGTCGAAGGTGCATCGGTGAATAGACACGACCTCCTCTACCTCGAAGGCGACTTCAGGTTGGAGGAGCAGCACCTCCCGTTCGTCTCGGGCGTCGATGTTGCAGGCACAGTTCGGGAGACCGGCGACGGCGTCGACGGCCTCCAGTCGGGCGACCCGGTAGTGTTGAACCCTATGTTGACCTGTGGGTCGTGTCGGTTCTGCCGGGACGGGCCGGAGAACCTGTGTCGAGAGTACAGCCTCTTCCATGGCGGCTTCGCCGAACAGGCGGTTGTGGACGCCAACCGACTCGTCCCCGTGTCCGACGACGTGGATCTGGTGGCAGCGGCCGCCCTGCCGGTCGCGTACATGACTGCTTGGCACATGTTCCGGCGTGCAGACGTCGACGCCGGCGACACTGTTCTCATCCCCGGTGCGACGGGTGGCGTCGGCGTCGCGGCCACGCAACTCGCGGATACGATGGGGGCCCGGTCGATCTGCACCTCCTCGTCAGGGGCGAAACTCGACCGACTGCCGGCGTTCGGTGCCGACCAACTGATCCAGGCGGCGGACGTGACGGAACTGGACGAGAAACTGAACGACATCGACCCCGTCGACGCCGTCATCAATCACCTGAGCGGGGAGTTCACGGACGCGTGCCTGTCCGCACTCGGACGGGGCGGCCGAATGGCCATCTGCGGTCGAACGGCTGGGCAATTCTCCGAGATCGACACGCAGGAGTTGTTCCTCGAACACAAGCGAGTGATCGGGAGCACGATGGGGACCCAGGCCGACCTCGAACGCGTCGTCAGCTTCTACGAGGATGGGGCCGTCGAACCGCCGGTTCACGAGACGTACGGACTCGATCTCGCCGGGCAGGCATTCGCCGACATGCGAGACCGAACGGTCGTCGGAAATCTGGTCATCACGCCCTGACCGCGTCCAAATCAGTGGTGTTGTCGACCAAGCGGCAGCGGCGGAACTCGGTCGCTATACGGCGACTGCCCAACGGAAATCGTACGATACACTCGGGGAGTGGACAACTATTATGAGAGAACACCTCGAAGGGGCAAGGGATGTCAGCAGAGTACCAGACAGTTGCAGTTGAGCGAGACGGATCTATCGGGACAGTTCGCGTGGCGCGGCCGGACGCGATGAACGCGGTCAACACGCAGGTGTTGATCGAACTCGCCGACGCGATTGACGCCCTGTCGGAGGAAGTTCGAACGGTGGTCCTCACCGGCGAGGGCGACGATGCCTTCATTGGTGGCGGCGATATCAAGGAGTTCCAGGATCGGTCGGGCATCTGGTTCCGCAGCGAGTTCCGTGAGGCGATGGGTGACCTCGAGGATGCAATCGAGGGCAGCCATGTCCCCGTCGTCGCGGCAGTCAATGGGGTCGCGCTCGGCGGCGGCACCGAGATCGCGCTCATGTGCGATCTCATCATCGCAGCCGAGAGCGCCAGGTTCGGCCTCCCGGAGATCGGGCTGGGGATCATTCCGGGAGCGGGCGGAACACAGCGTCTCGCCCACCTCGTGGGCTACCTGAAGGCCAAGGAACTGATACTGACCGGCAAACACATCTCGGCGAACGAAGCCGCCGACATCGGGCTCGCCAACGAAGTCGTCGCCGACGAGGAGTTCAAGGCGTGCATCGACGACCTTGCCGAGGACCTCGCGGACGGCCCACCGGTCGCCCAGTGGTTCGCCAAGAAATCTATTAACGAAACTAGGGCGCAACTGGAGTCGGGGCTGGAACTCGAGGCGGCGCTGGCCGGACTACTCTTCGAGACCGAGGACAAAGAGGAGGGACTGGCCGCCTTCGTCGAGAAGCGCGACCCATCCTTCGGAGAGTAGTATAGCAGCAGATTGACACCGGTGCATAGTTTTTTGTGGTCGCCTTCGTCATATCAGTTCATGCCAGACGAGGTAGCAAAGCATACGGAACAGTTGGCCGACCAACTCCGAGAGATGATACTGATACGGGAGTTCGAGACGCGGGTGAGTTCGCTGTTCGAGGACAACGAGCTCCCCGGTTTCGTCCACCTATGTCTCGGGCAGGAGGCAGTGGCAACCGGCGCCTGCTGGACGATCGGCGACAAGGACTACATCACGAGTACGCACCGCGGTCACGGCCACTCCATCGCCAAGGGGCTTGAACCGGATCGAATGATGGCCGAACTGTTCGGCAAGGAGACCGGGTACTGTGGCGGGAAAAGCGGGAGCATGCACATCGCCGACGTCAGCCAGGGGATGCTCGGCGCGAATGGGATCGTCGGTGCAGGCCCCTCGCTGGCGGCCGGAGCGGGGCTGTCTATCGAACAATCCGATGAGGACCGCGTCTGTCTGTCATTTTTCGGCGAAGGCTCGATGGCAGAAGGCGTCGTCCACGAGTCGATGAACCTCGCGGGCGTCCGGGACCTCCCCGTGGTGTTCATCTGCGAGAACAACCAGTACGGGGAGATGACGCCCGCGGCGGACCAGCACAACGTCGATGGGTTTGAGGCCCGCGGCGAGGTCTACGACATGCCCGCCGAGACGGTCGACGGCATGTCGGTCCACGACGTGTACGAGGCAACGGCCGAGGCTGTTGAGCGCGCCCGGAACGGCAGTGGCCCCTCCCTAATCATCTGTGATACGTACCGGTATCACGGCCACTACGAGGGCGATCCGACAACCTATCGCACCGATGAGGAAGTCGAACAGTGGCGAGAGCACGACCCGATCGATACCCTCGAAGCGTCCCTCGTCGAGGGCGGCCACCTCGACGAAAGCGAAGTTGAGGCGATCCGTTCGACGGCAAGCGATCGAATCGACGAGGCTGTCCAATTCGCCCGAGACAGCGACTATCCCGATGAGGAAACGGCCTTCGAAGGCGTCTACACGGAGGAGATCTAACGATGCCAGAGAAATCGATGCGACACGCAATCAACGACGCACTATCTGAGGAACTCGCCCGCGACGACTCGGCGTACCTCATCGGCGAAGACGTCGGGAAGCCAGGCGGCAGTTTCGCCGTCACCAGAGGTCTTCACGACGAGTTCGGCGGCGACCGGGTCATCGACACCCCGATCAGTGAGGCGGCGATCGTCGGGAGCAGCGCCGGCGCCGGGCTGACCGGGTCCCGTCCCATTGCGGAGATCATGTACGCTGACTTCATGGGGCTGGCAGTCGACCAGGTGATGAACCAGGCCGGCCTGTTCAAGTACATGTTCGGCGGTGACGTATCCGTCCCAATAACGATCCGGACCGTCAACGGTGGCCCCGGTTCGAACGCCGCCGCGCAGCATTCGAAGAGCCTCCACGGGCTATTCATGCACATGCCCGGCATCAGGGTCGTGCTCGCGAACACGCCGTACGACGCCAAGGGCCTGCTCAAAAGCGCCATCCGGAGCGATGACCCCGTTCTCTTCTTCGAGCACATGGAGCTGTACAACCGGGAGGGCGAGGTCCCCGAAAAGTCCTACACGCTGCCGCTCGGTGAAGCCGCGGTCGAACGCGAGGGCGCGGACGTGACAGTTGTCGCCACCCAGAAGATGCTTCACCACGCGCTCAACGTCGCGTCGTCGGTTGCCGGCAACATCAGCGTCGAGGTCATCAACCCGCGGACACTGAAACCCTTGGACATCGACACACTGATCGAGAGCGCTAGAAAAACCGGACGCGTCATCGTCGCCGACGAGTCCGTCATCCAGAACGGGCCGGCGTCCTACATCGCAAGACGCATCGAAGAAGAGGCGTTCTACCACCTCGAAGCGCCGGTCGAGGTCATTGGCGTCGACGACACGCCGATCCCATTCTCGCCGCCGCTGACCGAGGCCGTCGTCCCCGACGCATCGGACATTGAAACCGCGATCCGAGAAATGCCCCGAATATGAGCTTGGAAGACCGAATCACTCGACTGGAGTACCGAGAGGCGATCACCGAGCTGCGCGCGGAGTACTGTTACCGGATCGACTCCCGGGACTGGGACGGATATGCGTCTCTGTTTACTGAGGACGCACACCTCGATTTCGGCTCCATCGGCACCTTTGATGGGCGGGACGCGGTTCGGGACTTTGCCGAGAACATCGTCGGGGAAGAGCACCCGTTCCTGGCGCACATGGTCCACAACCCGATCATCGATATCGACGGGACGACGGCGACCGGGAACTGGTACTTTGAGGTCCCCTGTACGTTCACAGACGGATCAGCTGGGTGGATTCAGGGGGTCTACGACGACGAGTACGAACGCGTCGACGGCGAGTGGCTGTTCGCTGAGGTCGTCGCCGACTTCAACTACTTCGCGGAGTACGACGAAGGCTGGGCCGAAATCGTCGGTGACGAGCAGTCGTAGTTCATCATCACTTCGACGATGTTTGCCGAGCATATGAGTAACTCCGTGAACTCCTCGCGAAACCGCTTGTCATCAATGTGGTTGGTCAGGGCTTAAATCGCCAGCGACCCCCGGATCCGTTCCTCCCGGTCGGTGACGGGGCGGTGATCGAGTGCTTGCCCGTCAACCGCTCCTCGTCGTCGAGCGCGTAATTGTGTTCGCGGATCTACGCCAGTTCATCGGCCAGTTCCTCGCGGTCAGTGATTGTGTTCCCGGTCCGCTCGACCAATCCGCACTAGTCGATGATGCCGGACACCTTGTTCTCATCGAGGAGGGCTAAGATCGCCTTTCCCGGTGACACAGTGTACATGTACATCATGATCTCGCTATAAAGTTGATCCGGATAGCTTCCATCTCTTCCTCGGTGGTGATGATCACCGCTTTCCACTGTTCCTCGATCGTGAGGCTCGCGTGTTCGCCTGTTTTCTCCCCCGCTGTTTGAGTTCGTCGCTCGCGGCTTGGTAGATCTCCGTTTTACATCTATTGATATCGCCCATCCTGAGTAAGTTCGAACGTTGTAGTACGTCTACTATAGACAGTGACAACGACTGTACCGGTCACTCAACGGATAAACGCTAGCAGAGATGCTAAACTAAATAGTGCTACAAAGGCAGAGTTCTGTTTGGTATTACCGGATATTGAGGGCCTAACTTCAGCTATAATAACGTGTTACAGCTTGTCATAGGTGATTTTACAATCGTATGGTTGTAATATTGTGGGAGATACTGGCACCGATATATTGGTATTGCCGGACGCTCTATGAATGTGGAAATAATTACTTTTTCTATATATTGCGTTGGTGAAACCGTGTTGTCTAATCATGTTAGATACAATTGGCAATATTCCCCCAAATGGGAGGGCGAGTAATATTGTAAATGTTACTACTCTGGTTTAAAATTCGTCGTTCTACTGTCCGGCAATGCCGGAACCTTTTCGTAGTATTATACCACACATGGGAGTATGGCACGTGATATTCCCGTCAAATCCTTACAGATGTCATTTGAAGTTATCGAAGAAATAGTTGACAGGAACGGTGCAGGTATCTCTGAACTGACTGCATCGATGGATCGTCCAAAAAGTACGGTTTATGATCACATCCGTTCTCTCCATGAACTAGGATATCTCGTCGAACGGGATGGGGAGTATACGATCAGTTCGGATTTCCTGCGTATGGGTGATCTCACTCGCCAAAACAAAGAAATTTATCAGGCAGCTAACGACGAACTCACTCGTTTGGCTGATGAGACAGGTGAGCATGCGAGTCTCACAATTGAGGAACATGGAAAAGCAGTCATCATCGCGACGGAAGAAGGAAAAGAAGCGATTCCCGTTAACATCTATAGTGGAATTATGATGGGAATGCACACCGCAGCTCCGGGCAAAGCGATCCTCGCATTTCTTGATGAAAAGAGAGTGTCCGATATTATCGCTCAGCATGGCTTGATCAGGCGAACAGAAAACACAATTGTCAATCCCAGCGAGCTGAGTGAAGAGCTTACACAAATCCGGGAACGACAATACGCACTTGATGACGAGGAGCGGTTGGCGGGTATGCGCTCAATTGCTGTTCCTGTCATCGACCGAAACGATCGGATCCGGGGGTCACTGGCGATATACGGCCCGACAAACCGAATTAGCGATCATCTCTTCACCGAAGAGTTTCCGGAACTCCTCATGCGTTCCGGGAACATCGTTGAGGTGTTGATGAACTATGACTAGGTGACTACCTAATCAAATGTACTTTCGAGTGCTATGCGGCAGCGTTGAATGCTTAGCCACCGTTGACAGTACGGACCGTCATGGGAACAGAGACATCACCACCGAACATATCATTTAAAAGTCTTATATGATTCATCACCTAATCGATTGACAGTCCCATGAAATCAGCATACATGATCTCGGCGATCGGCCGCGTGCTGGTTAACAGACCCCGGTAGGTCTTGGACGCCGACAAAATTCATCGGCTCGTGGACAGGACCTTCAGTCATGGTACCGTCGCGGAAAAACGAGGTCATCGCCTGAATCGTTGGTCGTTTCCCTCTGGAGAGCGGAGAACCAAACTGTAGCGTCGAGTCAGTCACCGACAGCCGTTGTCCGGTCGCTAGACCTATTAATGTGCTATCCGGTGGAACACACTATGTGAAATGAATAACCTGAAAATGTGAGTAATCTATATATAGTCTAATGTTGGCCATTGACATGGATGGAGATACCATCAGAAGAATGGATCGAAGAGATCCAACAACGATGCAACGAGGATGAACATTTCAACCGCGTCTCGGAATGGTCAGACGTCAACGTCGTGCTGGAGGTTGGCGACGAGCGCTACTGGCTCAAACTGTATGGCGGTGAGATCATCGACACGATGCCGTACGAACCGATGTCGAATCCGCTTGGGTACGATATTATCCTTTCGGGGTCGAGAGACGCGTGGAAGGCGGTTAATGACGCAGAAATGCCGTTCTGGAACGCGTACAGCACGGGAGAAATAACGATTGACGGGAATATCATGGAAGCGAATCGGATGCACGAGGCGCTCGTGCGGATGGCCGAGCTAATGGGCGAGAACCTGATTACGGAGGGCGAACAATGACAGAACTTACTGGTCACTACGCGGACGTCGACGGAACGCGGATCTACTATGAGGAAGTCGGTGACGGGCCGCCGTTCTTCTGCATCCATACCGCCGGTGCTTGCTCGATCGAGTACTACGAATTTCTTCCACTCATCGCTGAGCAGGGGTACCGGGCCATCGCCGTTGATCTCCCCGGACACGGGAAGTCTTACCCGGTCGGGTGGGAACCGTTCCGAGAAATGCGTGACTATTCGGCGTTCACGTGGGAGATCATTCAAGAGGTCTGTGATGAGGATCCGATTGTCATGGGCTGTTCGATTGGCGGAGACATGGTCACCGATATGGCCTGTCACTACTCAGACGATATGCGCGCCGCTCTCGCGCTCGAAGGGGCGGCCCATACGCCGACGTTCCCCGACGTCAACGCATACGAACATCCCCACGCCTGTCCGAGCTGGCGAGACATCATGGAGCGAGCTGCGGAGCAGTCGATGTACCGTCCCGTCTCCGAAGAGAAAGTGCGTGAGACAAGGTGGATGCACCGGTACGCTCCCCAGGAGATCGCGACCGGTGATCTCGAGTCCTGGGTGAATCACGATGTCAGGGACAAACTGGAGGACATCTCATGTCCTTTCCTGCTATTCAAGGGGGAGGCCGACTACTACGTTCCCGACGAGATCATGGAGAGCACGATTGCGGAGGTTCCTGACGAGTACGGAGAATTCGTCGTCGGCGATGAAATGGGCCACTACCCGATGTTCGAGGATCCGGAGGGACTTGCGAACATCAGTCTCGAGTTCCTCGGAGAGAACGGTGTTGCCTGAAGACCGTCGGGATTCCATCTCCTCGGCCTCGACCGGACCGCAACGACATTGGACGACTGCTCGAACATCGGATTCAGAGAACTGTTGACGATGACGGCTGAGACGATTGCGGGCGAACACGACCTCCGAAGCGTCATCGACGACAGCGGTATCGACATCGACGTGGTCCAGTCGACCGACCCCGATGCTGACGACGCCGTCGTACAGTACGTCGACGAGTATGGGACGGGCCTGTACGACCTGGCCTTTCAAGTCTCGATGTCTTGCTGATCGACGAACCTACAGAGGGACTCATGCCATCACTGGTCAATCTCATCGAAGAGGCGCTGAAACGAATCAACAATGGCGGGGTGAGTATTATCCTCATCGAACAGAACGTTGACTTGGCGCTGTCGATCGGTGACCATGGATACGTCATTGACGAAGGGTATATCATGGTCTCTGCGCCTGCTGCGGAGCTTCGAGAGGATGATGAGATCAAGAAACGGTACCTCTCGTCTGAATCTCTTCAATTTGAACTTTGGTAAGCAACCGTCACAGCGTTTTCAGCCAGTCCGGAAATCGTCTTTGAACCTGCATACTAACTGTCCGGCCGGTCTTTGACGGACGCTGCTCCCCGTTCTCCGGGGGAACTACTTTTGCGCTTCCCACGGAAGATATACCTATGTCACTCGATGGAACGGCGTGTCTTGTCACTGGCGGAAGCTCCGGTCTTGGACGTGCTACTGCGCTTCAGGCGGCAGCAGCAGGTGCATCAGTAATCAATGCCGATATTCGCCGTGCGCCGCGTGACGGTACCATCCCAACTGATGAACGGGTTGAAGCCGACGGCGGCAGGGCTATCTACGTCGAAACGGATGTGACAGACCTTGAGTCTGTTCGGACAGCTGTCGACGCTGCTATCGAAGAGTTTGGAAGTCTCGATGCCGTTGTTAACAACGCTGGCCGTGCTGAATCTTACCCGATAACGGACACAAGCACACACAACTGGCAGGCGACAATTGAACTCAACCTCACAGGCGTCTATCACGGGTGTCTCGCCGCAGTCGAACGGATGCTCGACGATAGCGGCGGCGCGATTGTCAACATCGAGAGCGTCTTCGGTGTCGTCGGAGCACCGAACTCAGCATCCTACAGTGCGTCGAAGGGTGCCGTTCTCGCGCTGACGCGTCAGATAGCTCGCGATTACGCAGATTCGGGTATCCGCGTGAATGCCGTTTCGCCCGGATTCGTCGATACACCGATGTTGCGAAAGGATACTCACGAGGGGACTATCGAGTTCGCCGAGAGACAGACGCCGATGAGCCGTGTCGGTGATCCCCAAGAAATCGCCGATGCGGTGATCTACCTAATCGGAGATGGGGCCTCGTTTGTGACGGGCCAGAACCTTATCGTCGATGGCGGGTACTCTATGTCTTAATAGGTACGGCCTAGTTGAGCCAGTTTGAGAAGTGAGCAGGTCGTTGAGTGAATTGGTGAAAATGCTCGCAAACCTGCTCACCGAGAGCTATGAGGGGGATTTAGAAGGTTTTTGGAAGAACGAGCGGACGGCGACGTCCATCAGGGCGTTCACCGTCCGCCTCTATCAGACCGGTTGTTCGCTTCGGGAGACAACAACGATTCTCACTGAATTAGGCGTCGAACGCTCTCACGGAGCAGTTTGAACTGGGTGCATCGGTTGGCTGACAGCGGATGCGACCCGACGACGGCTCCGCCGTCGCGGGTCGCTGTCGACGAAACCGTTGTTAAGATCAACGGCGAGCGATTTTGACTATATACTGCAATATACATCGAGACAAAGTTGATTCGCGACGTTGCACTGTTTAGCCGACATGGCACTAATCCGGGGGCTGCGTTTCTGCAGAAATTCTGCGAGAAATACGATCTCCCCCGAGGCTGAGTTTATCATTGGTCAATTCGGCTATCGGACTGCCCTTTCCCGAGTCGGACTGAGCGGTCGGGTCAATTATACCGACAGAAACCTATCGAAAAGTGGTTTCATTCCCTCAAAATGCGGATCGGGCGATTCCATAATTTGTCGATGGGGAGTCGGGCGACCATCCAAGAGTGTCTTGAACAGTTCATGCATTACTACAACCGTCAAAGACCGCATCAAGCTCTCGACGAAACCATGCCAGTCGAGGAGGAGGTGCAAAACTAGATAGTACCATTGTCATAGGACAATTGGGATTTTATCTACCTATCGATCTCGTTGAGTGCCTCTGTCGCCACATCTCCCAGTTCTCCGGCCTCAATATGAGAGTATCGCTCACGAACCATCTCCTCGGAGTTATCAAGATACCGTGCCGCAACCGTGTATCCGAACGCGCGGACAAGAACTTCGCCCATCCCGCGTCGACCACCGTGAGGTGCGAGATAATCGTGCTTCGGATGGTCGATGTCGATATCACAGTCTTCCGAGAGTTGCTGAAGAATCGACCGTGCTCCATCCGTCGTGATCGATGGCGGTCGAACGTCCTCGTCGAGAGCCAGCAATAGGTCACGAGCATACTCACCACGTCGCCCGTCAATTGCATCTGGGCGTTCCCCTCGATCAGCCAACTCGTCCTGCACAAGCGTCGCGAGCGTCCGCTGGTCGAACGTCGGGAACACTGGCCAGCGCTCAGTTGGTGGCTCCATTAACTTTCGATAGCTCCGAAGCGGCGAGATTACCGGATCGGGGAGGCTCGCAGCGTCCCACTGCTGTTTCTTCCGATAGACGTCCATGCTCCCGTCCTCGAGCGAGATTTCCTCCCACCGGACCCCGCGCCGGCGCGGGTCGTTCGGGTCCCGAAGCAGTTCCCCGACACGGACAGCTGTGTAGGCGAGGACGAACACGAGGGCGCGTTCACGGGCAGCTTTCAGCGCCGTGTATCGCGCTCGCTGTCTGTCTAAGGGATCGGCATCCTCCGGGAGTGTCGTGTACATCTCGATGGCATCGCGGGCTCGCTCGTCGACGTGTCGAGTGAGGGCGTGGCGTTGTTCGGACGTCCAGGCCTGCTGGTCACCGGGCTTGCGGCCGTCGTCGTTGGGGAGTGGTGCCATCGCACTCGCCCGCTGAGCGTAGTGCGCCTCGAGGTACCCCTCGTTGACGCACCAGCCACACCACGCAGAGATATAGCGGTAATAGGTTTGTACAGTGTTCTGTTTGAGCCCTCGATCACCGGCGAGGTGTCGGGCGTACTCGCGGAAGACGCGTTCGTCGAGGTCCTCGAAGGTGGGCTCTCGGTCAACATCGTCGGGGATGATCCCGGTCCAGTCGTCGTCGCGGTCGCCGGCAGCCCACTCGAAGAACCGCTCGAGCTCGCGCGCTGCGTTGCGTCGGTAGTTCCCGCCGTCCCCACCGCGGCCTTTCCCCTTGTCTTGGAGGTAGCGCTCGAACGAGTCGATAAAGGGGGTCAATTGTGTTCGTCCTGTAGATGTATTCCGGTCCATATTGCTCTCTTTAAGTGTCTAATGGAGTCAGTCACACAGACAGACGCCGCTCTCCCGGATCTGACTCACCGCGAACTGATGGACAGCGATTGCGAGTTCGGTCATTGCGTCCGCTTGTTCTTCGGTTGGACGACCGCCACCGTAATAACTCTCAGTCCGGTTTTCGCTGTAGAGGTTCCTCATCTCCTCTGCAGTCTGCCTCTCGAATAGCCCGATCTGATGGGCACGTTCGTAGCTGAACTGATGATCCTGGAAATCTTGGAGTGTATCGGTCGTCATCGAGAGGGCATACGCCTCGATCGACCGTTCAATAGCCCCGAAACAGACCTCGATGACGGCAGTGTAGTACCCGTCTTGTGCTTGGAGTGTGTCAACAACTTCGAGAAGGCGACATGCTTTCGTCAGTTGTGTCTTCCAGTCTGCATCGGCGCTAATTCCGTCCTCGAATTCTGTCCGACCTCGTCCAACCATCTCGAAGGCGTCCTGCGCACGCTCAAGTGCTGCGAGCACAGATGACGGGTCTGAGCCGCTACTCATCGGCAGCTCCTTCCTCCAGAAGGAGGTTTTCGACAGTTTCGAAGTCACTCGTCTTGTAGACTGGAATTCCTGAGACGATGATTTCCCGAATGTCATCGGTGTAGGCCGGAATCGCTTGGACGGCCTCGACGTCGATATCGTACGCGTACCGGTCACCATCGAATTTCATCTCTTCGAGGTCACGTGCGATGGCGTTCGCTTCTCGTTGGCTTTCGGCCCTCCCAGAGCGAGCCAGCACCCAGAGATCGATATCGCTTCGTCGGTCAGCATCTCCCCGGGCAACACTCCCATACAGGATGATGCCGACGACATCACTAATGTTCTCACGGAGCTTCGTTATAGCAGTTTTGACTGGCTGGTGATACTCCGATTGGGGAATCCGAAGAATCGGATCGTCTGAGATAGAAAGGCGCTGTCTGTTGATCTGAATAAGTCGCTGGTTGCTTTTGGGAGATTCTGTGACCAGATCATTCGAACTGAGAACATTCACAGCTCGTCGAACGGACTGGTGTGAATGGCCGATCTGCGTCGCAAGTTCTCGCAGCGAAAAGTCACTGAATCGATGGTTTGTTAAAAATAAAAGGACATCACTCGTCGCCTTATGTTTGAATAATTCCGGATCTGAAGGGGGTACCGAAAGCGAAATAGATGCTCCGGGCGAATCCGTACTTTCCGTCTCGCGGTTCATATGACGTGACACGGACTACTACTATAAAAACATTATATGTGGATCTGATTCCACCTAAATACTCACGACGGGATCAACGTGCTTGCGGAGAAAGACATCCGGATACCGAGTTCGCCGACGGTCTCGGAAACAGTGACGGGACCGTACTGCAAAATGGGGGCATAAATCTGAGCGAGTATTGGCGTCTCGAGAAGGTCGACGACCGTCTGAAGCTGCTGAATGGGTGGCTGGCCCGCCCAGGGAGGTGAGTTCGCCATCTCGATTACGGATTGTCAATAATTCGTGATCAGGCTTCCGGCTAGGGAGGTGAATTCGAAAACCACTCGGTAACTGCAGAAAGACCCCCACTCTCAGCGTCTCTACCCCGGAGAAAGCGGCGTCATGAGGCGGTTGCAACATTCGTGCTTACCCGACGGCGTCGGGGTACTTCAAAGTGGTCGTGATTATTGGCATAATCACGACCACTTGCCGTATCGGTCTCATCGGGAGAATTCGAGGATCTGGAGTCTCTTAGCGCCGGAATTCCGCACTACAGGAAAATGTATATCGTATATCGCTATACAAAATCTCGGTCCTCGTTCTGCGGGTGCTCATTCGTCACCGAGTTCTGAGAGTCGAGCCTGAATTTCCTCGGCATCCGCCTCAGAGAGCGCCTCAACACCGAACTGGACGAGTAGCGGGTAGAAGTGGCGGTTCTTCTTGAACTCGTCTTGGCCCGCCTTGCGGAGCTTCAGCTGGGACTCGAGGTAGGTATCCTCCATCTCGTCGAGGACATCGTCGGGAATGTAGATCGTTCGCCCATTCCACTCGTCCTTGATGTTTGTCTTCGTTTTGCTCGTTTCGTTCGTTTCACTCATTGAAGTCGATTCGGTCGTTTCGGTCGATGAACTGGTTTCCACCGTTTCACTCACCTCACTCGTTTCGCCGGAATCGACCTCATCGTCCTCCTCTTCGTAGTTGCCCTCGATGCCGGAAGCATCGCCCCAGCCGTCGCTCATGCTTCCACCTCCTCAGGCGCGGTCTTCTCGAACGTCTCGTCGAACAGATCGGCGATTTCGTTGAACAGGTCGCGTGCATCCTCAACGCGCTGGTTTTCCTTGCCGAAGCCGAAGACGGATACCCCCTCGCCAATCGACTGGGAGAGGTCGGTCCGCTTCGGAATCTCGAACACTGGAAGGGAGTACGCCGACTTGATCTCCTCGATGGTGTCGCGGTGTTCGGCGTTCTGCTCGACACGGTTACAGACGATGACGAGCCGATTGATGTCTCCGTACGCCTGTTCGAGAGAGCTCAGCTGCTTTGCGAAAATCTGGAGGCTGTTGGCGTTGAGCTTCTCGGGAATGACGGGGATGACGACGTTACCGGTCGCGACGAGGGCGTTGTCGGTGAGGACGTTCAGGGATGGCGGCGTGTCGACGATGATGTAGTCGTAGTCCTTCTCGAGTTCGTCGAGAGTCATCTCCAACCGCTCGCGACTCTTCGGTGCCTCAAGCAGCGTCTGGATGTTCTTGTTGTTCGCGAGCTTCTCGCTCGCGGGGAGGATGTCAAATTCCTCGTGCTCGACGATAATGTCGTTCACCGACTCCATCTGATCGAAGTCGAGGACGTCGAACAGCGTTGTACGGTCGGTATCGTAGTACAGATCGTTGTAGCCAAGCGAGCAGGTGAGCCCCCCGTGGTAGTCGATATCGACCAGGAGGACGTCGTGGCCTCGGGCAGCGAGTGCGCCGCCAGTATGAATGACGTCGGTTGTCTTCCCCGCGCCTCCCTTCTGATTCGCCACGGTGATTCGTGCGGTGTTGGTGTCGGTCATTTCTTTCGTTTACCTCGTTGTGTTCGTTCTGTTCGTTTTGGTCGTTCTGTTCGTTTGGTTCGGTGAGGGTGTTTCACTCGGTGAGAGGAATACTACGATGTTAAAACCAATTGTTCGTTTCGCTCGTTGAGGCAAACACTATCGTTGCCATCAATGC